>JAFQKL010000207.1 GCA_017396965.1 Clostridia bacterium | reverse complement strand
GCGGGCAGACGCCGCGGGGCTGCTGTGGCCGGGTTCGGCGGCGCCGCTCTCGACGCTGTCGCGGGCCGGGTGGGCGCGGCCGCGGTCGCCTCTTGCGATGCGGGTGGGCGCGGTGCGGCGCTCAATGGTCAGCACGACATCGCCGTTTTGCAGCGGCGTGTCCAGCGGAACTTCGACGTTGTTGACGGTGGCGCGGCCGATGAAGTCGGGGCCGAGCAGCTGGCCGAGGGTCTTCTCGGCGTTGCGGCCGGGGTGAGCGGGGACGAACTGGATGCGGTCGCCGGCGTGGACCACCGAGCTGATGGTCACCTCTTCCCCGTTGACCGAGAGGGCGGCGGGCAGGGCCGGTTCGCCGCGGAAGCTCAGATGGCGGCCGTCCAGCGTGACGGTGAGGCCCTTGCCGGAGCGGCCGAGGATGTCGTTATAACTGTAGCCGTTCATGAGCAGAATGTCGCGCAGGGTGAGCACGCCGCTGCGGAACAGCTTGGCCGGCTCGCCGTTGAGCAGCACGACATAGCTGTCGTTGAGCAGGCCGAGGCCGGCGGAGACGGCGATGCCGAGGGGGGTGGCGTATTCCGGATTCTCCAGCGAGAAGCCTTCGGCGAAGGCGCTCTTCTGGAAATTGGTGCCGGCGATGGCGACGCGGCGGTCGTCCATCCGCAGGTGGCGGGCCACCAGGGAGCGCAGACCCTGCAGCTTGCTGCCGCCGCCGGCGAGGAAGAGGGCGGAGGGCGAACCGCCGTTGAGCCCCTGCACCTGGGTGGCGATGGCGGCGGCGAGGCGCTCCATCGGCTCCTCGATGATGGGGCGCAGCTCCTCATAGGTGAGGGTGGCTTCGAGGCCGAGAATGTCGGTATAGGTGACCGACTGGCCTTCGGTGAGGTTGCGCTTGATGGCCTCGGCGGTGTCAAAATCCACCAGCAGGGCCTTCATCACGGCTTCCGTAATCTCGTCGCCGGCGATGGTGGCCATGGTGTAGCCGACCACCGAGCCGTCGCGGCAGACGGCGATGTCGGTGGTGCCTGCGCCGATGTCCACCAGCGCCAGGTTGAGCAGACGCAGGTCGGCGGGGATGGCGGCGTTCATGGCGGCGATCGGCTCCAGCGTCAGGCTGGCGACCTGCAGGCCGGCGGCGCGCATGGCGGCGTAGAGACTCTCCACCACCTCGCCGGGCAGGAAGGTGGCCACCACGTCCACCTCGGCGCGGCGGCCGGTGTGTCCGCGAAGGACGGACAGGGGGTAGTTGTCCAGCCGGTACTGGCTGACGGTGTAGCCCACCAGGAAGAACTGGCGGCGGCCCTCCTCGTCCTCCTGGAGCATCTCCTCCGCGGCGGAGACGGCGCCGGCTTCGAGGCGGCTGATCGTCTCCTCATCAATGTTCGACTTCTCCGGCAGGTCGATGCCGAAGCTGCCGCTGCAGGTCATCAGCGCGCGGCCGGCCGCAGCGACGCACACCCGCTGCAGCTTCACCCCGCATCGCTCCTCGAGACGGCGGGTGACGGTGCGGGCGAGGTCGGCCACCTGGTGGATATTGTCAATCTGACCGTCGATCATGGCGCGCATGGTATGCTCGGCCATCTCCACGTCCAGCACCTTGAGGCGGTCGCCCTGCGTCTTGCCGACCAGGCCCACCACGCTGCGCGTTCCTATATCCAGTGCAAAGATCAAATCCTTTTCCTGCGCTCTGTACTCGGCCATGCGGCTGCTCCTTCCTGTGAGGGGATCGGGGTTGAGGATTTGGGGCGCTCTGGGGACGAAGCGTCCTCCGGGGCGTGCCCGTCAAAAAAATCCGAAATGGGGGAACAAGGGCGCCCGCGGTTTTGCTCGGGGCGTCCCTTGTTTGGGGTTGGCATCCGAAAAAAGGGGAAACGGGGTCGTCTCTGTCCGTTATCTGTGGACAGGGATTACTCCGCCGTCGCTTCCATCGCCGCCTGGAGGCCTTCCAGCAGCGACTCTTTGGTGAAGGGCTTGAAGAGGAAGCCCAGAGCGCCCAGCTCGCTGGCGCGCTCCATCGTGTCATCATAGGCGAGGGAGGAGACCATGAGCACACGGGCCTCGGGCCAACGCTTCTTCAGCTCCTCGAGGGTCTCAAGCCCATCCATGCCGGGCATGACGATGTCCAGCGTCACCAGCTCGGGCTGCAGCTCCTCATACTGCTCCAGCGCCTCTTCGCCGTCGCGGCAGAAGCCGACGATCTCCACCTCAGTGTCGGCCAGCATCTTTTTCATTTCGAGATGCACCACACGGGAATCGTCCACGATCATGATCTTCATGCTTCTCTCTCCTTTATCAACAGTGTATCAATCGGTTGTTTGCTCCAGCAGAATTCCACCCGTTCCCCACATTCGCTTGCAAAATGAAGGGTTACCAGCGGTTCATACAGCATCAGCTCATGCTGACGGCCATGGGGGTAGTGGGCGGGGGGTGTCATCCGGGTTCTGGTTTTCGACAGGCGGTGGACCTCCGAGATGAAGCGGCCGCCAATGACGTTAAACAGCTCTTTGGCAAAATCCGCCACTTCTTCTTCGTCGGCCGGCTCTTCGCCGAGCATATTTTGGGCGAAGCGGTAGAGCATTCGCCGCTCGGCGCGGAGCAGGATCTGGATGGCGTGGTCGTCGCCGGCGTAACCGGCGATGGTGTCCACCACCTCGTTGGAGGGCTGCTCCGGTGCGGAGGCGTTACTCAGGCGGATGCCCGACATCTGGCGGGTGACCTCGCAGACCAGCACGCTCGCCGTCTGCAGCAGCCACTGGGTTGCCACTCGATACACGATGCTCTCCCCTCCTTTCTCCTGTCTGCACCCGCGCCGGCGGGATGGGCCGGCGCGGCGCGGTTGTGATCGGGATCATGCTTCATACAGTTCACCTGTTCGGTCGTTGAAGCCGACACGGCAGTGGCGCTTGGTGTCGCTGACGACATAGATGGCCTCCGCCACCGTCAGCGTGGTCACGGGGTAGACGATATCGGCCTCGAGGCGGCAGTTGGACAGGTCGACCGACATGGGGGCCAGCCGCTCGCGGCGTTTTCTGATCTGCTGCTCCTTCATGGCCAGCACCGATTTTCTCATGTGGGCCTTGGCGAGACGGGCGCTGCTGCCCTCCATGCCCTGGCTGTTTTCCAGCAGATAGAGTTCTTTTTCCAGCTGCTGGGATTCCTTGCGCAGCTGATGGAGGTCGTCCTCCACATTTTGCAGCTCCTCTCGCACATAGGGGAGCACACCCAGCGTCAGCTCGGTCTTGCGGCCCGACTGGGCGCCGATCATCCGCGCCTTGATGCGGTGGGCGGCGGTCATGGCGCCGCCGATGACGCTGCCGCGGCCGCTCACGACCTCGATCGAGTCGTCGCTGAACACCTGGCTGCTCATGATGCAGTCGGCATAGACGCCCTGGCCTGCGTAGACCGAGCAGTTTTCCAGATACTTCACCCGCACCACGCCGCGGCTTTTGAGCAGGGCGCGGTTGTCGCCCACGACGCCGCGGGTGATGACCAGGTCGCCGCCGCACTCGATGAGGGCGGCTTCCACCAGGCCGTCCACCATCACGGAGCCGGTGGCGCGGACGACGAAGTTCTCGCGCACGTCGCCGCAGATGTGGACATCGCCGCGGAAATCGATATTGCCGGTGGAGTAGTCAACATCGCCCTTGATCTCGAGGGTGGGGCGGACGATGAACTTATCGCTTTGGAATTCGAGGTTGCCTTCCAGGGTGGCGATGAGGGCGGTGCCCTCCTCCGTCACCATCGTATTGGCGCCCGACGGCACCTTGGCGGCGCGGACGGGCTTCGGCTCGACCACGCTGCCGTCCACCCGCACACCGGCGATGCCTTCCACGGGCAGGTTGATATTGCAGATGACGGCACCCTTATCCACCATGCGCACATAGGTGGAGGCGCGGTAGTCGGCCTTGCCGTCTTCGTTGATTTTGACTTCTTTGGGGATCTCGCGGGGGTAAAGCTCCTCCACGCTGCCGTTGGTTCCTTCGATCACGGCGGTGCCGACGGCGATGGGCAGGAGGGTGAAATAGGGCTGCTGCTGGAAAATATTGAGGACGGCGGTCTGGTCGATGCCGGTGGTGACCTTGGCATCCTGCAGCGCCTTGCCGATGAGGTCGGGAGTGAAGGTCCCCTCGGGGCCAACCGGGGGGAAGAGGAAGAGCCAGGCGGTCATGCGGTCGCGGGTCATCAGCACCTGGCAGGTGGCGTTCATTGAGATGGGGGCCGGCTCCTGGTCTTTGCCGGCGACGTTCTGCGCCAGCTTGCGGGCATCCGAAATCGCCTTCACGCGGCGCTTGGCCTCCTGCTCCAGCTGGACGCCGATGCGCACCCGTTCGCGGGCGATGGTGGCGTCATCCAGCAGCAGGTCTTCGGCGGTGGTGCCTTCCACCAGCGTCAGCGTCGGCGGGGGGGCGAATTCGCCCTTCCACTCTTTCCAGACCTCAAGCAGCGCGCCCTTGACCTCAGACAGCGCCACCGACTCGGTGACGGCGGGGTGCGGCGGCGGGGCCGGCTGTTCGGACGGAGCTTCCACTCCGCCGGACTCCTCGGCAGACTCCTCCTCCGGGGAGGCGCTGCCGGAGCTGTCAAAGAGTTTTCCGAGACGGTCGAATAATTTAGCCATAATAATCCTCCTCAGGCGTTCTGGTATTGCGAGGGAGAGATCGAACTCAAGTCCGCGCGGCGGTCGGGGACGGCGGCGCGGGGGCGCATCCGGCATCCGGCGGGGCCGGGCGGTCTGCGCGGGACGGAACACGGGCAGCGGTGGGCAGCCGCTGATGTGGCTTTTTTTGGGGGGACAGGTTGCCCGACGGGAGAGCGCACGGGGACGTCATGGTGATGACGCGGCAGGGGTCTTCCGTCGGGACGAAGGAGCGGCGCCCGGCCAGCCGCCGTTTCTGCCGGGCGGGGCGCGGGGACGTCATGGTGACGCGGCGGCGGCGCGGGGACGGCGGGCGCAGCGTCTGTGCCGGGGCGAATCCCGTCTGAGGGGACGGGGGGCGCCGCCTCTGGTCGGGCGGGCTGCCCGGCGTCAGGCGGTCGGCGCACGGCGCAGGCGGATCGGGCCGGAAGCCGAAAAAGCAAAAAGCCAGAAGACGGCACGCCGCTTCTGGCACAGAGTCCCCGCCGGGTTCCACCGGGGTGGGGCCTTTCCTGGGGCGGACGGGAAAAGCGGCGTTTTCCCGCCGATTCATTGTCTTGCCGTCTTGCCGCGTGTTCGCAGGGCCTTTCACGGGCTGGCAGTTGCAGCGTCCGGGCCTTTCATGAACAGACAGATGCTGCACCCGGGTCTTCCTCGGGCAGACAAGCGCGGTGTCCGAGCCTTTCCGGGGCGGAGAGATGCGGCGTCCGGGCCTTTCCGGGGCAACCGGCCGCCGCATCTGCGGGCTGCCGGGGGATGCCGGCCCTGTCGCGCCTGTTGCGGCAAAAAGCTGCTGAGGTGGGACAACCCTCTCCCCGGAGGGAACCCGGGGAGAGGGTTCTGCTTGTTACGATCCTCCCGTCCGCCCGGCGGGGCGGCAGGGCTTGCCGTGCGGACACGGCTCAGAGGACCCCGGTCAGCCGATTCCAACCGGAATTCGCACAGGACTTCGCACAGTCGGAAGCTTCCCGATCCTCTGCACGACCGCTTGCGGCGGCGGACGCCGTCAACCGATTCGGTCAACGACATTTCTCAAGCCACTGCGAGGAATCTTCCGATTAATACTTGCTGAAGGCGTTGGCGGCGGGAGCGGAGTAGTCATCCACAGGGGCGGAGGCGGTGTAGGTCGGCTCGACGGAGCGGACACTGTAGCTGTCGTCGCTGCTGCGCAGGCGGAACTTGGCCATCAGCTCCTTCATGATGGTGGCCTGGCTGGAAAGCTCCTCGGAGGCGGCGGCGGACTGCTCGCTGGTGGCGGAGTTGGTCTGGACAACGGAGGAGATCTGGTCGATACCCTCGGTGACCTGGGAGATGGCCTCGCTCTCCTCCTCGGTGGCCTTGGCGATCATCTCGATGGAGCTGAGCACCTGCTCGGAGGCGGAGACGGTTCTCTCCAGCGAAGCGGCAACGCGCTTGACGATCTCGTTGCCCTCCTGGACGGAGCTGATGGAGTTGTCGATCAGGACCTTGGTGGCCTTGGCGGCTTCGTCAGACTTGTTGGCAAGGTTACGCACCTCGTCGGCAACCACGGCGAAGCCCTTGCCGGCGCTGCCCGCACGGGCGGCCTCGACGGCGGCGTTCAGAGCGAGAATGTTGGTCTGGAAGGCGATGTTCTCGATGGTGGCGATGATCTTGCCGATCTCCTCGGAGGAGTCGGAGATCTTCTGCATGGCGACAACCATCTCTTCCATGTAGCGGGCGGACTCGGTGACCTGGGCGCCGGCATCTCTCGAATGGCCCATGGCGTTCTCGGAGTTCCTGGCGTTGTTCTGGGCGTTGGTGGAGATCTCGGCGATGGTGGCGGAGAGCTCCTCAACGGCAGAGGCCTGCTCGGTGGCACCCTGGGCAAGGGCCTGGGCGCCGGTGCTGACCTGCTCGGAGCCGGCGGAGACCTGCTCGGCGGAGAGGCTGATCTGGGACAGGGTGTCGGACAGGTTGTGGTTGATCTTGCGGATGGAGGTCAGCACGGCCTCGAGGGCGCCGACATAGACCTTCTCGTTTCTCGAGTTGATGTCGAAGTTGCCGCGGGCCATCTCGCCGAGCAGGTAGTCGACATCGGTGATCATGCCGTTGAGTACCGTCTGCGAGGTGCGCAGCGCCTCACACATATCGCCGAGCTCGTTCTTGCTCTCGAAGTCGACGGGGATGTTGAGGTTACCCTCGGAGAAGCCGATGAGGGCCTTGTGGACCAGGGCGGTGGGCTCGGTGATCGACTTGATCAGGGCCAGGGCGAACATGACGACGATGACGGTGCCGACGCCCATGGCGGCGATGACGGCGAAGAGGGTGGTCTGCACGCTCTTCTCGATCTTGGCGCGCTCGTTGTTCATGCCCTCAACCAGGTAATTGTCCAGCGCTTCGCCCTTTTCGGCCATGACATCCTGGAGGGGGGTGTCGGTGGTGTAGATGCGCTGGATGGCGGCATCCAGATGGGCCTGATCGCCGGTGCGATCGTAGGCTCTGTAGTCCTCGATGAGGATTTTGGCATCTTCCGCCCAGTTGTTGGCCGAGGTGATGTACTC
>JAFQKL010000206.1 GCA_017396965.1 Clostridia bacterium | reverse complement strand
CCGCACCCGCGCCTTCGGCGGCACCGGCATCGGCCTTTCGATCGTCAAGGCGGTGATCGAGGCCCACCGCTGCCGCTACGGGGCGACGGCCCGGGAGAACGGCATGGAGTTTTGGTGTACCCTGCCGCTGTTTGAACAGGAGGATGACGCTGCGGTGGAAAATTCGCCCGCTGATGCGGAGGAGCATATCTGACGGGAAAGTTGACGTGCCTCTTTGATTTCGCGCCGGACGGGGCGATTTGCGGCTTTGGGCAGGGGGCTGCCTTTTGGCTGTCGTGTCAGCTGCGCTGTGGGGACAGTTGTGCGCCGGCTGTGTGCGCCCGGCGCCCGTGCGGGGGAGGGGCGCCTGCGCGGGTGTTTTGGGAGCGACAAGGGGGAGACGGCCGGAAAATCCGGGGGAGAAATTGGCTGTGGGGCTTGATTTTTTGCCGCGGACACGTTAGAATGACTGTAGCAGGAGCGCATAATCTGCGCTGAGTCTGTAAAAATGAAAGGGGAAATCTTCGATGAAACGTTATCTTGTGGAATTCGGCACCGGCGTGGACGTCCACGGCGGCAACGTCACCAAGGCGGCGAAAAAGGCCCTGCGCGACGCCATCTCCCACTGCTGCATGACCGGCCTCACCGAGGTGGCGGGGCTTGACAAGATCGGCGAGCAGCTGCATCTGAAGGTCAAGATCGCCACGCCCTTCAAGGAGAAGCTGGATGTCAAGGAGGCCCTCACCGGCCTGCCGGCCTACAAGCACATTGAGGTCGAGGTGGTCGACGGCGGTCTGACGGTGGATGGGATGTATATTCCGGAGCTGGATCACGAGGGCACCGGGATCGTGATGGTCAACGCGGCGATTACCGTGTGCCTTGATATCTGACTTGCCTCGATATCGAAAGGGATCGCGGCTGTCGGACGTGGTCTGTGCGGCCTGAGCGGTCTGGGAACAAGGAAAGAGAACAGCCCCGGATGCGGATGCGTCCGGGGCTGTTTTGTGTGTTTTTGGGGTGGACGCGAGGGAGGGGGAAAGGGAAGCAGGTGTGTGGTCAACTGACCGTACGCCCTGTCCCCCGCAGTCACCGGGCCTGCATCCCAAACGGCGTCCAGAACAGGGTCACCGCCTCGTCGGGCCGGTCGGCATAGACCACGGCGATGTCGTACCCGCCGCCGCTGCCCTTGGCGAAGAGAGAGGAGCGGGAGACAATCCGCACCAGCTCGGGGCGGCCGACCGCGTCCAGCTCGGCGTCAATCGCCGCCCGGCACCAGAGGGACGCCCCCGCAATCACCAGCGCCGCCCCCCACACCGCCAGCAGACACCGCTTCGGCTGTCGCACACTCCACCACGCAAGCGGCAGACAGAGCAGCAGCAGCGGCAGGGCATAAGTATAGGAATAACTGGTAAAGGCGAGGTTGGGAGAGAGCGGCGGATGGGCGGGGGAGGGCGGGTTGTCCTCCTGCGTGTGGTCGATGGGGCGGACTTCAAGGGAGACGCGGTGGGGCAGGTCACCGAAATCAGGCGACCACTCATAGGAATAGCGCAGCCCCTCCGCCTCGCTGCGGTGGGTCATGTAGAAGGTGTCCGGCCAGACGCCGCGCTCCACCGTCGGCATCGGTCCCTCCATCCCCTGCTCCTGCCAGTAGGCGGCCAAATCCCGCTGCGCCAGCGCCCGCTGCACCGGCCAGCTCCAGAGCAGCCAGAGCAGGATGGGGAGGAGGGCCAGGATCGGGAGGAGAGCGCGGATGAACACAGATTGATTATTTCGGAAAGATGTAGGATCAACCATCAAATCTTCACCTCCGATCGAGATTTTATTTTAAATTGTATTATTATTTATATTATACAATAAAGAGGGTGCCTGGTCAATGAGGTGGATTTGTAAAATTTTCATAAAGAACGGCTGCCCCGCGAAAGGCAGGGCAGCCGTTTTGGTGTCTCTTTCAATCTGAGGATTCGGGATGTCAGAAGCAAACTACTTCGGCTTCTTCTCCGCCACAACCTTGTTCTTCAGCTCACCCAGCTCATCCGAGCTGACAACAATCGTGTCGCCCACCTGCATCGGCGCAACGCCCGCCGGGGTGCCGGTGGCGATCACGTCGCCGGGCAGCAGGGTCATGCGGTCGGTGAGATGCTCGATCAGCTCGGGGATGGAGAAGATCATCAGGTCGGTGGTGCCGTCCTGCCGCAGCTCGCCGTTCAGATGAGAGCGGATGGTCTTGACAGCCAGAGGGGCCTCGGTGTCAATGAAGGGCCCCATGGGGCAGAAGGTGTCGTACCCCTTGCCGTTGACCCACTGGGTGGTGGTCTTCTTGACGTCGCGGCGGGAGACGTCGTTGAGCAGGCAGAGGCCGAAGATGTAGTCACCCGCGTCTTCCTTCTTGACATAGCGGGCCTTCTTGCCGATGATGACGGCGATTTCGGCCTCGTAGTCCACCCGCTGCGCCCCGTCGGGATAGACGATGTCCTCCCCGGGGTTGATGATGCCGGACGGCGGCTTTAAGAACACCTCCGGCTCCTCCGGCTCCTGCGCGGCGGCGGGGGCCTTGGCCATCTCGGCGATGTGGGCGCGGTAGTTCTTGCCGATCGCCACCACCTTGGAGGGGATGATGGGGGCGAGAACCTTCACGTCCTCCAGCGCCACCGAGGCGCCGGTGACAACAAAGTCGGAAAACAGGTCGCCCTCAATGCGGTAGACCTTATCCTCCTCGAGCTTGCCGTAATAAATAATGCCATGATCGTTAACGCGGACGATTTTCATGGGTAGAGGCTCCTTTCAAAGCGGAATTTTGAGACGATTATTCAGTGAAACGCAAAAAGATAAAGAGAAATCCCCGGTCCTCCCGGTGCGGAATCGGTAAAAAAGAATCATGGTTTACGGGGATTGATCTAAGTATAACAGATTTGCTTTTCGTTGACAAGAGGAGTGTTCGCAAAGCAGGGACGCGCGGGGTGGGAGGACACGGCAGAAAAAGGAGGATTTATACAGTGAGATTGAAAAATCTGCACTAAATCGGCGAAAAGTGACGGAAATGACTTGTAATCCGTCGAAAAATGCGGTATAATCATAAAAATCGAGGGGAAACGTCCGCTGACTGTCGGGAAGCGCGGTTCGGCGGGTTTTGCCTGTGATGTTGCAAGACAGAGCGCCAAACAGACTGAAAGTCATGAGGAGGCGAAGGCCTTTGGAGCTGGATCAGGTAAGACGAAAACGTGACACCGCCACAAAGCCGGCCGACACGGTGGAGACGGCGGAGGCAGACGGTGCGTTGACCGGGGGCGGAAGCTGTCATCTCCGTTATCAGGAAGAGGACGGCTGGCACTGTCTGTTTGCCGGAAAGGGGCTGCTGCAGCTGATGGGCTGTGAGCAGCGGGAACTGGTGGGCGTGCTGTCGGCCTGCGTGCTCACCCCGGAGGGGGAGCAGGGCAGCTGCACGGGAGGGGAGATCCTCTCCCGGCTGGCGAAACGGTCGCAGGAGATCAGCCACGGCGGCAGAGTGCGCCAGCCGGACGGCAGAGTGCGCCGCATCGGCGGCAGCTTCACCTCGGTGCGCGGGGAAGAGGGCGTGATGGAGGCCTACGGCCACATCGTGGACCTCGGGGGGCTCTATGAGGAGAGCGCCCGCTACCGGGCGCTGAATGAACAGTTTGTAAGCGGGATGCACCACGGCGGCAAGGCCATCTTCCCCTATTTTGTGCAGGGTCAGACGGTCACCATCTCCGCCCCTCTGGCGGAGCGGTTGCGGCTTCCCGAGCAGATCAAAAACCTGCCCCACCTGGCGGTGGAGCGGGGTTTTGTCGCGCCGGAAAGCGTTTCGGCGTGGTTTTCGATGTTTGAGAAGATCGACCGCGGCGAGGAGGCGGGCGGGGCGGAGATTGTCTTCTGCCATGAGGGTCGGCAGTACCGCTGCCGGCTGGAGTTCACCGGAATTGCCGACGCCGCCGGCCGCCCCGACTCGGCCCTCATCTCCTGTGAGGACATCACTGAGCTGTATGAGCGCGAGCGCACCGCCCACCTGGAGCGCGGCGGCCTGCTGCAGCTGGCGCGGCTGGTCTATCCCGATGTGGTGTCCTGCAACGTCACGCGGGATCTCTGCCGCATGATTCAGGGAGAGGTGGATGCCCTCTCCGACCAGGTGCTGGACGGGCGGATTGACGAGATCATGGGCATGATGGCGGAGAGCGTGACCGAGGAGTACCGCGAGCAGATGCGCGAGGCCCTCTCCCGCGCCGGCCTGCAGCGGATGGCGGAGGAGCAGCGCGGTCTGGCCCGCCTGGTTTACCGCTGGCGCAAGGTGGATGGCAGCGTGATCTGGATGGAAACGGTGATCATGCGCCAGGAGAACCCGGTGGACGAGGATGTGCTGTTCATCCTCGCCGGGCGGGACATTGACGAGGAGAAGGCCCGTGAGCTGCAGCTGCTCGAGCAGCTGCGCCAGCAGTCAGAGGAGCTGTCCATCACCATGCAGCAGATGGGCAAGTACATCAGCTACTATGATGTCGCCACCTCCACCTTCACCACCTCCGCCCCCACCACCCGCATCTTCCCCCTGCCGCCGGTGCTGGAGAACTACCCCGAAGACTTCCTCGCCAACCCGCCCGAGGGCTACCCGGCGGAATCCGCCCCCATCCTGATGGACTTCTTTTCCGCCATCCGCCGCGGCGAGCCGCAGGGGCGGTGCGTGATGCCCTCGGTCACCCGGGAGGGGGAGCGGGTGTGGCTGGAACGCGATTTTGTCACCATTTTTGACGATGCCGGCCGCCCCGTGCGCGCCGTTGTCTCCTCTGAAGATATTACCGACCGGGTGGAGCGCGACCGCGACCGCGAGCTGGACCATGCCGGCCTGCTGCTGGTTGCCCAGAGCGCCTTCCCGGAGATCCTCGCCCTCAACCTCAGCAAAAACACCTACCACGTCGTGCAGTACCCCGGCACCACCTGGCTGGGCACCCCCCGCAGCGGCACGCTGGAGGAGATGCTGCTGCCGCGGGTGGAAAAGGTGGACCCCGGCGACCGGGCGGCGTTTTGCGACACCTTCTTCGCCGAGCCCCTGCGCCGCGCCATGGAAGAGGGCAGCGGGCGGGTGTCCCTCACCTACCGCCGCTGCGGGGTCGACGGGAGCTGGCACTGGGTGGAGAGCGTGGCCATGCGCCAGGAGAATCCCTATGACGACGACCTGCTCGTCTTTGTCGCCACCCACAGTCTCGACCGGCAGAAGGAGCAGGAGGAGCAGCTGCGTCAGGCGCTGGCCGTCTCCTCCGAGCAGCTGGAGGGCTGGCAGTACTACAGCAGCCTGGCCAGCAACTCCTTCCCCGGCCTCATCTATGTAAGCTACAACGACGAGCGCCCCGCCCCCTACCGGGTGGGCACCATGCCCGAACGGCTGGACTGCGACCCGCGGATGCTGGCCCTTGCCACCTGTTTTCGCATCCCCGCGGAGGACCGCGAGGCGGCGCGTCTCGTCATTCGCCGGGCGCGTGCGGACAGTGCGCCGGACTTTGAGATGGAGTACCGCGTCAAAAGCGACGCGGGCGAGATCTCCTGGGTTCACAACCACGCCATCCGCTTTGTCGACAAGGAGGGCGACGCCGGCTACATCCACTTCCTCACCGACACCACCGCCGAGCACGCCCTCACCGATCAGGTGCGCAGCTATATGCAGGCCAGGCTTTCGGAGCATGAGAAGATCTTCTCCATCGCCGCCATGCACGCCGACCGCACCGTCTGCCACTACGACCTGCGCACCCGCGAGGCCCGCCCCTGGAACCGGGAGGACTGCGCCGCCTGCCGCATGACCTATATCTGCCCGAAATACAACCCGCTGACGCGGCTGCCCGAAAACGAGAGCATCCTGCCCGACAGCCGCGAGGCCGCCGCCGAGATGATGCGGCGGGTCCATGAAGGGGCGGAGTTCGGCACCGCCTATCTCCATGTGCGAACCCCCGAGGGGCAGCGCCGCTGGCTGGAGTTCAAATACTCCGGCCTGCGGGAGAACGGAGAGCCGGTTGCCGCGCTGATCTCCTTTAAGGATGTCACGGCACGCCACGAGCGCGAGATGTCCCACCGCCGCTTTGTCCGCTCGATTGGCGACGGCAACACCGACCATCTGGTGTATCTGGAGGTCAATCTCGACACGGATGACATCGAGCGCCACACCGGCAGCGTCAACCGCAGCGCGGTCGGCTACGAGGGCCGCAGCTGGCACGACTATATCCGCGACAGCAGCGAGGTCATCTGCCCCGAGCAGCGCGCGGAGGCCCGCCGCCTTTACGACCGCGTCAATCTGCTCGAGCAGTGGCGGGAGGGAGTTCACCGGCTGGAAAACATCTGGAAGACGGTCTATGAACAGGGCATCCGCTGGATCCGCGTGGAGCTGGAGATGATCGAGGACTCCTACAGCGGCCAGATCCGCCTCTATTCCCACACCACCGATGTCACCGCAGAATATGAGGCGCGCAGCGCCCTCAGCCAGCGGGCCGACTACGACGCCATGACCGGCCTGCTGCGCCGCGACGTGGGCGAGAGCAAAATCCGCGAACTCCTCTCCGCTCACAGACGGCCGGGCGGCATCCTCATCGCCCTCGATCTCGACGATCTCAAGGGCATCAACGACACCCTGGGCCACCGCATGGGCGATGCGGCCATCGCCGCCATCGCCCAGACCCTGCGCAGCCATTTCCGCAAGGACGACATCCTCATCCGCGCGGGTGGCGACGAGTTTCTCATCTTCCTGCCCGGCACCGCCGCCCACCGCAGCTCGATCGAGCTTTCGGTGGCCTCGCTGCTGCACAAGCTCTCCGCCGTTGTCATCGACGAGGAGGAGGGGCGCACCATCCACTGCAGCGTCGGCTGCGCCGTGGAGCTGCCGGACACCGACACCTTTGACTCCCTCTATCAGCGGGCCGACATGGCGCTCTACCACGTCAAGCGCAGCGGCAAGAACAACTATGCCTTCTTTGAGTCGGCGATGCTCGAGGAGGGCTACCGCTTCCGCAACCGTCCGAAGCCTTCCCGGCCGGAGGGGTCGGAGGATGAGATGTTCTATCTGCTGCGCACCATGACCGCCTGGTGTGCGGGCATTGTCAGCTTTGATCTCACCCGCAACAGCGCCCGCGTGCTGGCGCAGGAGGGCCTGCAGCGCACGCTGTTTTCCGGCACGGTGGACGAGTACTGGCGCAGCGTGATCGACCACATCCACCCCGGCGACCGCGAGGAGCTGCTGACCGCCCTCTCCCGCTCCAGCCTGCTGGCGATGTACGGCCGCGGACGGCGCAGCCTGACCCACAGCTGCCGCGCCGCCGTCGCCGGTGCGGGCATCGAGATCCGCGTGCAGATGTACACCACCTCGGCGGGCGATGTCGGCGCCTTCCTCTTCATCCGCCGCGGGGTGGAAAACGAGAAGGACAGCCAGATCCGCCGCCTGATGACGCTGCTGCAGATGTACGACCGCGGCGACCTGGAGTATGTCTGCCTGATCGACTGCAGAGACGGCACCTACTCGGTGTTTCGCAGCGACGGGAAAAACAGCCACCTCATTCCCGAGCAGGCCGACTTCGACACCGCCACCCGCCACATCAGCGAAACGCTGCTGCGTCCTGAGGACAGCGCCGCCTATCTGAGCAAGGCCCTGCTCAAGCAGGTGCTGGACAAGATGGCGGCGGAGGGGGAGTACCGCTACCGCTATACGTTAAAGGACGGCGAAACCCGCGAGGTGTCCTTCCGCTGGTATGAGCGCGGCCACCGCGAGCTGTTGATGCTGGTGCGCAGGGTTTAGCCCTGTCGGACAGACGAGGAAGGCCGCCGGAGCGGCACCTGCCGTGCGGGTGGGCGCTGGAAACGGAGGAGGCGCCGGAATCTGGTGAAGCGCCGGAATCTGATGAAAAAACAGTCTGATTCAAAATGGAAAGAGGCAGCCGAAAGGCTGCCTCTTTTGTCTTGGGGAGACGAGGGGAGACGAAGGGGGGCTTGGAAGTCGGAGCGTTGGCAGGGCCTTTTACCCGGAATCAGCGTACCAGGGCAGAACATCGCACCATAGGCCCCCTCCCCGAGGGGGCTGTCAGCCGCAGGCTGACTGGGGGAGT
>JAFQKL010000205.1 GCA_017396965.1 Clostridia bacterium | reverse complement strand
TCCCCCAGTCAGCCTGCGGCTGACAGCCCCCTCAGAGAGGGGGCCTATGGTGCGACGTTCTGCCCCGGTACGCTGTTTCAGAGCAAAGGCCCTACCGACGCCCCAACCGTCCAGCGCCCAACCCGCCGCACTACCCAAGCACCGCCGCGATGCCGAGGCAAAGTCCCGCGCCGCACAGTGTCGGCAGCAGCACCGCCAGCGCCGTCCATTTCAGGGAGCCGGTCTCCTTGTAAATCGTCAGGCAGGTGGTGGAGCAGGGGAAGTGGAGCAGGGAGAAGACCATCACGCAGAGGGCGGTGGCCGCCGTCCAGCCGTTGGCCGCCAGCACTGTGCCCAGGGCCGGCAGGCTGCCCACCTCCTGCAGGGTGCCGCCGCCTGAGTAGATCATCAGCAGCAGCGGCAGCACCAGCTCGTTGGCGGGAAAGCCGAGCAGAAAGGCGAGGAGGATGGCGCCGTCCATCCCCAGCAGCCGTCCCAAGGGGTCGAGGGCGGCGGCCAGCACGCCCGGCAGCGTCCCTTCTCCGAGGTGGGAGAGCAGATAGATCAGCGCCCCCGCCGGGGCCGCCACCGCCACGGCGCGGCCGAGGACAAAGAGGGTGCGGTCGATCAGAGAGCGCACCAGCACCCGCCCCACCTGCGGCGGACGGTAGGGCGGCAGCTCCAGGGCAAAGGAGGAGGGCAGCCCCTTGAGCACGGTGGCAGACAGCAGCCGCGCCGAGAGCAGTGTCATCCCCACCCCCAGCAGCAGCACCAGCAGCAGCATCGCCGCCGCCCGGAGGGAACCCAGCGGGCCGCTGCCGGCAAAGTAGAGGGAGATGAGGGCGATCAGGGTGGGAAAGCGGCCGTTGCAGGGCACCATGGCGTTGGTGAGGATGGCGATCAGCCGCTCGCGGGGACTGTCGATGATGCGGCAGCCGGTGACGCCGACGGCGTTGCAGCCAAGGCCCATCAAGGTGGTCAGCGCCTGCTTGCCGCAGGCGTGGGCGCAGCGGAAGCAGCCGTCCAGCGCGAAGGCGACGCGGGGCAGATAGCCGAAGTCCTCCAGCAGGGTAAAGAGCGGGAAGAAAATGGCCATCGGCGGCAGCATCACCGCCACCACCCAGGTGGTGACGCGGTAGATGCCGTCCACCAGCAGCCCGCTGACAAAGGGGGGCAGCGCGAGCGCCGCAAGCCCCGTCTCCAGCCACTGCCCCAGCCGGGCAAAGAGCGAGAAGAGCAGCGAGGAGGGCAGATTGGCGCCCCAGACCGTGAGCCACAGCACCAGCCCCAGCAGCAGCAGCATGACGGGGATGCCCGTGGCCGGCGAGGTCAGCAGACGGTCGAGGCGGCGGTGCCAGCCTCCGGCGTCGCCGGCGGGACGGCGCACCACCCCGTCGGCCAGGCGGTCGCAGGCGTCGGTGAGGCTGCGGGCCACCCGGTCGTGGAGGGTGATGGGGTCCAGCCCCTGCGCCGCCAGCTCCGCGCGCTGACGGTGCAGCTGCTCCGTCTCGGCCGCGGTCCACAGGCCCCGTTCGCACAGGCCCTCCTCCAGCGCCAGATCCCCCAGCAGCAGACGCAGCGCCGCCCAGCGGGGCGGGATGCCGGCGTCACTCAGCGCCGCCACCGTCGGCAGCAGGGCGGACACCGCCGCCTCGATCTCCTCGCCGTACACCGGCAGCGGCGGCCCCGCCGGCTCCTCCTCCGCCACCCGGCGCACCGCCGCGAGCAGCGCCTCCATCCCCTCGCCGCTGCGGGCGGCGGTCGGCACCACCGGCAGACGCAGCCGCTGCTGCAGGCGGGCGACATCGGGAACAATCCCCCGCCGCTCCGCCTCGTCCATGAGGTTGAGGCACAAGACGATGCGCGGCGTGATCTCCGCCACCTGCAGCACCAGCCCTAAGCTCCGCTCCAGACAGCCGGCGTCGCAGACCACCACCACGGCCTGCGGCCGCTCAAAGCAGAGGTAGTCGCGGGCCACCTCCTCCTCGGCGCTGTGGGCCAGCAGCGAATAGGTACCGGGCAGGTCGACCAGCTCGAATTCCCCCTCTGTGCGGCGGCAGAGGCCGCGGGCGGAGGCCACCGTCTTGCCCGGCCAGTTGCCGGTGTGCTGATGCAGGCCGGTGAGGCGGTTGAAGACGGTGGATTTGCCGACGTTGGGGTTGCCCGCCAGCGCCACCGTCCACCGCCGCGGCGGGGCGGGGGGACGGATCTCCTCCAGCTCCACCCGCCCGGCGTCCTCCTCCCGCAGGGCGATGGCGGCGCCGCGCACCAGGTAGGCGGTGGGCTGCCCGCCCGGCCCTCTCCCGAGGCACTCCACCTCACTGCCCGGGACAAAGCCGAGATCCTGCAGCCGCCGCCGCATCGGCCCGCCGCCGCAGAGCGCCGCCACCCGCCCCCGCTCCCCCGGAGACAGGGCGGAGAGGCGCGGCGGCTCCGGCGGCCGCTGTTTGGAAGCTCTATCGTTCAAAGGCAAAGGGACTCCCTCTTTTCCATCTGTACTCAGGGAGACGGGTGTGCCGCTCCCTTTTTCATCATAGCAGCGGGGAGGTGTTTGGTGACTGGCGGGGAGGATTGCGGGCGCGGCCCTGCCGACACCCTGCCGGGGCGCACCCACCCGGCGGCCTTGCGGCCCAAGCAGGCCCCGCCCGGCGCACCGCACCAAGACCCAGCGAGACAACACCCCTTCTCTAAGACAACGAAAAAGGCCCTGCCGACG
>JAFQKL010000204.1 GCA_017396965.1 Clostridia bacterium | reverse complement strand
TTGAAACGCTGTGGCTGCCCGGCACCGACCACGCCGGCATCGCCACCCAGATCAAGGTGGAGGAGATGCTGCGAAAGGAAGAGGGCCTCACCCGCTACGATCTGGGGCGCGATGAGTTCCTAAAGCGGGTCTGGGCGTGGAAGGAGAAGTACGGCTCCACCATCATCAACCAGCTCAAGAAACTGGGCTCCGCCTGCGACTGGAGCAGAGAGCGTTTTACGATGGATGAGGGCTGCTCCGCCGCCGTCCGCCGCGTCTTTGTCAACCTCTACAACAAGGGCCTGATCTACCAGGGCAACCGCATCATCAACTGGTGCCCCAACTGCAAGACCGCCCTTTCCGACGTTGAGGTGGAATACACCGAAAAGCAGGGCAAGCTGTGGCACATCGTCTATCAGGTGAAGGACTCTGACGAGACGCTGGTCTGCGCCACCACCCGCCCCGAGACCATGCTGGGCGACAGCGGCATCGCCGTCAACCCCAAGGACGAGCGGTACACCCACCTGGTCGGCAAGACCGCCATTCTGCCGCTGGTCGGCCGCGAGATTCCGATCTTTGCCGATGACTATGTCGAGATGGAGTTCGGCACCGGCTGCGTCAAGGTCACTCCTTCTCATGACCCCAACGACTTCGAGATGGGCCAGCGGCATGGGCTGGAGTTCATCCTCGTCATTGACGAAGAGGGCAAGATGGCCGAGGGCTGCGGCAAATACGCGGGGATGGACCGCTATGAGGCCCGCAAGGCGATTGTCGCCGACCTGGAGGCGGCAGGGCTGCTCACCAAGATTGAGGAGCTGCCCCACAATGTCGGCGTCTGCTACCGCTGCGGCACCGATGTCGAGCCGATGACCTCCACCCAGTGGTTTGTCAAGATGAAGCCCCTCGCCGAGCCGGCGCTGGAGGCGGTGCGCAAGGGTGATATCCGCTTTGTCCCCGCCCGCTTTGAAAACACCTATTTCAACTGGCTGGAGAACGTGCGCGACTGGTGCATCTCCCGTCAGCTCTGGTGGGGCCACCGCATCCCCGCCTTCTACTGCGATGCCTGCCACAAGATGTTTGTCAGCGAGGAGGACCTCACCGTCTGCCCCGACTGCGGCGCGCCGCTCCGTCAGGATGAAGACGTGCTGGACACCTGGTTCTCCTCCGCCCTCTGGCCCTTCTCCACCCTCGGCTGGCCGGAGAAGACCGACGATCTCTCCTACTTCTACCCCACCTCCACCCTCGTCACCGGCTACGACATCATCTTCTTCTGGGTGGCGCGCATGATCTTCTCCGGCCTCGAGCACATGGGCGAGAAGCCGTTCTCCGACGTGCTGATCCACGGTCTGGTGCGCGACTCGCAGGGCCGCAAGATGAGCAAGTCGCTGGGCAACGGCGTCGATCCCCTTGAGGTCATCAAGGAGTACGGGGCCGACGCGCTGCGCTTCGCCCTGGTCACCGGCAACTCCCCCGGCAACGACACCCGCTTCGGCACCGAGAAGGTGGAGGCCGCCCGCAACTTTGCCAACAAGATCTGGAATGCCTCCCGCTTCGTGCTGATGAACTTGAATGTCGAGTCGATCGACCTGCCCGCGGCCGATAAGTTGGCGCTGCAGGACAAGTGGATCTTAAGCAAGCTCAACCGTCTGATCGAGGAGGTCACCGAGAACCTCGAGGCGTACGACCTCGGCGTCGCCCTCGCCAAGCTCTACGACTTCTTCTGGGACAGCTTCTGTGACTGGTATATCGAGCTGTGCAAGGCCCGCCTCTTTGACGACGGCGGCGACAGTGAGGGCAAGGAGACCGCCCAGCGCGTGCTCGCCTATGTGCTGCACAACGCCCTGCGGCTGCTGCATCCCTTCATGCCCTTTGTCACCGAGGAGCTGTATCAGAACCTGCCGCACGATCAGATCAGCATCATGCTGGAGAGCTGGCCCTCCGTCCGCGACGACCTCCGCTTTGAGGCAGAGGAGCTGCAGATGGAAAAGATCATGGCGGCGATCAACGCCATCCGCGCCCGCCGTTCCGACATGAATGTGCCCCCCTCCCGCCGTGCGGCGCTGTTTATCGAGACGGAGAACAAGGCTCTCTTTGAGGCCGGCATCCCCTTCTTCCAGCGGCTTGCATCGACCGGCGAAGTCTCCTTTGAGGCGGCGCCCGAGGGGGCGGTCACCATCGTCACCGACGGGGCGAGACTGTTCATCCCGCTGGGCGACTTAGTTGACTTCAAGGCCGAGCGCAAGCGGCTGGAGAACGAGCGCGCCAAGCTGCAGAAGGAACTCGACCGCGTCAGCTCCAAGCTCGCGAACCCCGGCTTTGTCGGCAAGGCGCCGGCAGCGGTGGTTGAGGAGGAGCGCCGCAAGGAGGAGAAGTTCCGCGCGATGCTGGCCAGCGTCGAGCAGTCGCTGGAGGCCCTGCCGCAGTAAGGGCGGTGGGCCGGCGCGGGCTTTGTGCCTGCGGGGTGTTCCTGGCTGATGGATTCGGCCGGACAGGGTTGTAATAAGTCTGGTTCACGCTGGATCACACTGGTTCACACTGGTTCACACTGGTTCACACTGGTTCACACTGGTTCACAAATGAAAAGCGCCCCTGACCGGGAGGTCGGGGGCGCTTTTAGCTTTTTGTGTGGATTTGGCATACAGGCGCTGCTCATTTGGGTGTGGGCGCAGGCTGTCAGGCTGACCGGGGTGGGTGGCGCTGCGCGGGTGGAGCTGCGCGGGTGGAGCGTCGGGAGATCGTTTTCCCTGAATCAGCGCGCAAAGCCAGCCTGTCAGGGGTGGGGACGCGGGCCGTCAGGCTTGTCGGGGTGGGTGGGCGGGCGCTGCGCGGTCGGAGCGTCGGCAGGGCCTTTTGCTGTGGTTCAGCGAAGGGGTGTTGGTCGCGTCGGGGGTTGGTGCGCTGACGTGGGAGCTGACCTCGGTGCGCTGACGCAGAGTATACTCTCAGATCGAAGGTGCCTGCTGTGATGCAGACATGG
>JAFQKL010000203.1 GCA_017396965.1 Clostridia bacterium | reverse complement strand
GTATGCGACTATGGGCACCTCACAGCCGACCGGCCAGCGCCGGGTGGCTGCGGATGGACTTGAAGTCCTCAAAGGTCAGCGGCTTTTTGGAGGGATCGCGCAGCAGGGCGGCGGGATGGAGGGTGGCGGTGATGGGGATGCCGTTTCGCTCAAACCAGAGACCGTGCTCCTTCATGATGCGAAAATCGGGCTTGATCAGCTTCATGGCGGCGATGCGCCCAAGACAGACGATCACCCGCGGCTCGATCAACTCAATCTGCCGCTCCAGCCACGGCATACAGGCCGTCTCCTCCTCAGGTCGAGGATCGCGGTTCTTCGGCGGGCGACATTTGACGATGTTGGCGATGTACACCCGGTCCCGCTCTATCTCAAAGGCCTTGAGATAGAGATCCAGCAGCTGGCCGGCGCGGCCGACAAAGGGAATGCCCTGCAGATCCTCCTGCGCCCCCGGCCCCTCGCCGACAAAGAGAATGTCGGCCGTGGGATCACCGACGCCGAACACCACATGGGTCCGCCCCTCGCAGAGCCCGCAGGCACGGCAGTTGAGACAGGCGCTGCGAAGCGCCTCCATCGTTTCGTACTGTTTCACCTCATGACCTCCTCATGGACTTCCTCCCCAAAACAGGGGGAGGGGGCGGAAGAAAAAGAAAAACGCGGGTCTTTCGGTTCCGGCAGGAAGGAAAGACCCGCATTTTCTCCAAAAAGAGGCGACCAAGTCTGTAAGCCGGGTTCTGTATTTGACAGTCATCTATCTGTGGCCCGCCGTTGCCGACGGGCTCATGCCACCTACCAGAACATACGCCGGGCAAGCGCTGCCCCGAGGGGCGTTCTATGCGGTGTTGCTCCGGATTGGGTTTACATGGCCGTCCGGTCACCCGGACGCCGGTGGGCTCTTACCCCGCCTTTCCACCCTTACCAGACCGAAAGGCCTGGCGGTATCTCTCTGTTGCACTGTCCCTAAAGTCGCCTTCGGTGGGCGTTACCCACAATCCTGCCCTGCGGAGCCCGGACTTTCCTCATGTGCCGCCTTTCGGCCGCTGCACACGCGACTGTCTGACTTACTCGCCGTTCTTTATTGTACCGCAGAGAAGGCGAATTGTCAAACCAAAAGAAGAATGACGGCTTTTTTCCGGAGAATTTCCCTGAAAAGAATTGAAAAGGGACGCCGGATACAATATAATATAAGCTAGGTGAGCTATGCGCAGTCCGGTCTTCCCGGCTGACGGCTCGCCTGGCTTCAAACAGGAGGAGCTTTATGAATCACAAACTCGCAGCCTTTTTTGAGCACATCAAGGGCAGGGAGATCTCCGTCATCGGCATCGGTGTCAGCAACCGGCCGCTGATCTCTCTGCTGGCTTCGCACGGGGCAAACGTCACCGCCTGCGACAAGAAGAGCGCCGAAGAGCTCGGCGCCGCGGCGGAGGAGCTTGCCGCCATGGGCGTGGCCCTCTCGCTGGGGGAGGGGTATCTGGACAACCTGTCCGGGGACCTCATCTTCAAGACACCGGGGATGCGCTTTGACCATCCGGCACTGGAGAAGGCCCGGGCAAACGGGGCCACCGTCACCAGTGAGATGGAGGTCTTCTTCGCGCTCTGCCCCTGCCGCATCGCCGCCGTCACAGGCAGCGACGGCAAGTCCACCACCACCACCCTGGTGGCGGAACTGCTGAAGGCGGCGGGCTATACGGTGCATCTGGGCGGCAACCTGGGCCGGCCCCTTCTGCCGGACATTGAGCAGATCAGGCCGCAGGACTTCGCGGTGCTGGAGCTTTCGAGCTTCCAGCTGCACACCATGAGCCAGAGCCCGGATATTGCCGTCATCACCAACCTGGCCCCCAACCATCTCGACTGGCATCCCGACATGGCGGAGTACGTCGAAGCCAAGACCAACATCTTCCGCCATCAGAACGGCGGGAACCTGCTGGTGCTCAACGCCGACAACGATGTGACCGCGTCCTTTATCGGGGAGCAGAAGGGCACACTTCGCACCTTCGGACGCGGCGACGGCTGCTTCCTTCGCGCCAATGCGGCGGGGGACATCCTGATGGGAGAAACGCTGCTGCTCAGGCGGGAGGAGATCCTGCTGCGCGGCAGCCACAACGTGGAGAACTATATGGCGGCAATCGCGGCGGTCTGGGATCTGGTTCCCGTCGACGCCATTCGCGCGGTTGCCGGCAGCTTCACGGGACTGGAGCACCGTCTTGAGCCGGTCAGGGAGCTTCACGGCGTGCGCTATGTCAACGACTCCATCGCCTCCAGCCCCAGCCGCACCATGGCCTGTCTCGACTCCTTCACCGAGCCGCTCATCCTGCTGCTCGGCGGCTATGACAAGCACATTCCCTTTGACACCCTGGGTGAGGCGCTGACCGAAAAGGCCCGCGCCGTGGTCCTCGTGGGAGCCACCGCTCCCGCCATCGAGGCCGCCATCCGCAAGGCCCCTCAATACCGGGAGGGGCGGCCCCTGATCCTCCATGCGAATGACATGGAGGGCGCTGTGAAAACAGCGCAGCAGGCGGCGGCGCCCGGCGACATCGTCGTGCTCTCCCCGGCCTGCGCCAGCTTTGATCTCTATCGTAACTTTGCCCATCGCGGACAGTGTTTTAAGGACTGCGTCGCCGCGCTGACTTAACCTCTGTCCTGAAATCCGGGAATCCGAAACCACAGGATCACCGCAAAGACCCGCGCCCTCTCCATCGGAGGCTGCGGGCCGCGGGGGAACCGGTTCCCGCCGGCCCCCCGAAAACCACAAAGGAGGGAGCAAGACCCCAATGGATCTTAAACAGACACTCTTTTCGCTCAGTGTCCAAACGGCCTGCTCCGGCATGGAGTACCGCACAGCGGGCATGGTGAAGGAGCTCTTCGCGCCCTACTGTGATGAGGTGCGCGAGGACGCTCTGCACAACGTCATCGCCATCAAGCGCAGCAAGAATCCCGACGCCCCCACCCTGATGATCGACGCCCATATGGATGAGATCGCCATGGTGGTCACCAGCGTCAGGGAAGACGGCTTTTTGAATTTCAACAGCCTGGCCGGCATCGACCGCCGCACCATTTTGGCCTGCGAGGTCACCGTCCATGCCGATGGCGGCGACTACTACGGCATCGTCTCCGCCATGCCGCCCCACCTCTCCACCGAGGCCGACCGCAAGAAGACCCCGGCCTTTGACAGCCTTTGCATCGACGTCGGCTTCGACGGCGAGAAGGCGAAGGAGATCTTCTCCGCCGGCGACTTCGTCACCCTGCGCGCCACCCCGAAGGAGCTGCTCGGCAACATCGTCACCGGCAAGACCTTTGACGACCGCGCCTCCGTCACCGCCATCCTCGCCTCGTTCCATGAGCTGCGGGACATCGAGCTGCCCTTCCATGTGGCGGCCTGCCTCTCCGCCCAGGAGGAGCCGGGTCTGCGCGGCGCCAAGCCCGCCGCCCACGGTCTCTGCCCCGACGAGGCGATTGCCATCGACGTCTGCCATGCCCTGATCCCCGAGTGCCCCAAGGAGCGCACCGCGATCATGGGCAAGGGACCCGTGCTGACCTACGCCCCCATTCTCGACCGTGACCTGACCGACAAGCTGGTGGAAGTGGCCAGGGATCGCAACATCCCCTGCCAGCTGCAAGCCGGCGTCGGCACCACCGGCACCAACTCCTATGCCATCTTCTGTACCAATCAGGGCGTCAAGACCGCCCTCATCTCCATCCCGCTCAAGTATATGCACTCCGCCATCGAAACGCTTGATCTGCAGGATGTGAAAAATGTGGGAAGACTGCTGACGGCCTACATTCTGCACCGGAAGGAGGAAATGAGCCATGCTTGAGCTGCTGAAAAAGCTGTGTGACGCCAGAGGCGTCACCGGAGACGAAAAGGAGATCGGTGCCCTCATCGCCGAGCTGGCAGCGCCGCTGGCCGACAAGGTCGAGCGGGACGCGCTGGGCAACGTCCTGGCCTTCAAGAAGGGCCGCTCCTCCGAGAAGACCGTGATGGCCGATGCCCATATGGACGAGGTCGGCATCCTGGTCAACTATATCACCGACGACGGTTCCCTCAAATTTACCGGTGTCGGCGTCGATGCCCGCGTGCTCAACGGCCGCCGCTTTTTGATTGGTGACAAGCGCGTTCCCGCTGTGGCCGGCACCAAGCCGATCCACCTCCAGTCGATGGAGGAGCGGGAGATTGCCCCGCCGATGGAAAAGCTGTATCTCGATATCGGTGCCAAGGATGCCGATGAGGCGAGAAAATATGTCAAAATCGGCGACACCGGCATCTTCGATTCCGAGTTTGTCACCTTTGGCGACGGTCTGGTCAAGGCCCGCGCCCTCGACAACCGCATCGGCTGTGCCGCCCTGCTCAAAGCGATGGAGCAGCAGCCGGCTTACGACACCTGGTATGTCTTCTCGGTGCTTGAGGAGTCGGGCGGCTTCGGTGCCCGCGTGGCCACCGACCGCATCCGCCCCGACCTCGCCATCGTGATCGACACCACAACCTGTGCCGACTTTGTGGAAAAGCCGGCAGCCGCCAAGTCCACCATTCTCGGCAACGGCACCGTCATCTTCCTGATGGAGTCCACCACTTACTACAATCCGAAGAGCGTGGCCAAGGTCAAAAAAATCGCGGCGGACGCCGGCGTCAAGTGGCAGCACAAGTCGGTCACCCTGGGCGGCCTCAACTCCGGCTCGATCCAGCGCACCAGCGGCGGCTGTGAGACCGTGGCCATCGCCACCCCCTGCCGCTATCTGCACTCCGCCGCCTGCACCGCCAAGCTGAGCGATATGGAGGAGACCTCCAAGCTGCTCAATGCCTTGCTGGCCAGCACCGAGCTGTAAGCAGTGCTGAAAGACATTATATTTGATAGAATTGAGAGGGTAACATGGAACTGTTAAAGCAAATGCTTGAGACTCTGTCGGTCAGCGGCAACGAGGAGAATCTGGCCGATCTGATTGAAAAAGAGATCGCCCCTTATGTGGATGAGATCCGCCGCGATGTCATGGGCAACCTGATCGCTTTCAAGAAGGGCGCCGGCGAGGCTCCCAAGAAGATGATGCTCTCCGCCCACATGGATGAGATCGGCATGATCATCACCCATGCCGAGGAGGACGGCTATCTGCGCTTTGCCAACGTCGGCGGCCTCAGGATTCCCTTCCTGGTGGGCCAGCCCGTCATCTTCAAGAACGGCGTGCGCGGCAACGTGATGTATGAGACCAAGATTGATTTCTCCAAGCTCAAGCTGGAGAATCTCTATATTGACATCGGCGCCGAGACGGCCGAAGAGGCGCTCTCCATGGTCTCGATCGGCGATGTCTGCGCCCCTTACGGCACTCTGTTTGAGCTGGGCGAGCACCGCGTCTGCGGCAAGTCGATGGATGACAAGGTCGCCTGCTATATCCAGATCGAGGCGATCAAGAAGCTGAAGAACACCGTTTACGACACCTATTTCGTCTTCTCCACCCAGGAGGAGCTGGGCCTGCGCGGTGCCCACACCGCGGCCTACGCCATCAACCCCGATTACGGCGTAGCGCTCGATGTCACCGGTGTCGGTGATATGCATAACATGGTTTCCCCCAACGCCCTCAAGCTGGGCAAGGGTGCCGCTGTCAAGGTGCGCGACAGCAGCATCATCTGCTCGCGCCTCATGGTCAACTTCTTAAAGAAGGTCGCCAAGGAGAAGGGGATTCCCTATCAGATGGAAGTGCTGATGGCCGGCGGCACCGATGCCGGCGCCATTCACACCACCCGTGAAGGTGTGATCACCGGCGGCATCTCCATCCCCACCCGCAATATCCACTCCCCCGTGGAAGTGGCCGACAAGCGGGATATCGCCGCCTGTATCGACCTCATGGTCGAGCTGCTCGGCACTCCTTTTGAGGGCTGATTCCCGTCGGAAGCCTTGGATGAAGCCACGCCCGACCCTGCCAAAGTGCGGCAGGGTCGGGCCTCCCGTACCCGGACAACTCACCATGAGAGGCGAATGACCATGATCACACGCTACGGAACCTTTGACCTGCCCGAGATGCGGGAGTTTCTGCGTCGGGAGCCCGATCTGCTGATCCGGCTGGAGGCGGGCCTTCGCGCCCTGGAGACCCTTTATTTTGACAGCTGGATCGAACGCACGGGGGACGGGATCCTGCGTGCCGTGATCTTCCGCAGCTACGGGGACTTTTATGTCTCGGCGGGGGAGGATGCCAACATGGAGCAGCTGGCGGTTTTCCTCGGCTTCATGCCGATGATGCACACCCTCTCCGGCAGCCACCGGGCGATGGAAGAGCTGCTGCCGCGCCTGCCCGGGGTGGATTCCACCACGCTGTGTACCGTGGCCCGTCAGGACGCTCCGCCGCCCGCCCCCGACTATACGCTGGCCTTTGAGACCACCGAGCGGATGGAGCATTTCCGTGCCGTTCACGCTCTGCTCTCCCGCGCGGCAGACGGTCAGCCGCCGGCGTTTGAGGACTACTATTTCACCCGTCGCGGCCTGCAAAAGAACAAGAGCGGCCGCACCTACTATCTCTACCACAAGGGCGAAGCCTACGCCACCGCCTCCACCTCGGGGGAGGCACTGGGCATGGCGCTGCTCACCGACGTCGCCACCGACCGGCGTTTCCGCCGGCAGGGTCTGGCGGAGGCGCTGGTGGGCCAGCTTTGCCGCGACCTGCACAGGGAGCAGCTGACGCCCTATGTCACCTTCGCCACCGCAGAGGCCGGCTATCTCTACCACAAGCTGGGCTTTTTGCCCACCGGCCAGTTCACGCAGGCTCACTTCGCCGTCCCGTCGGCGGACTAGCACCGATCAACTACCATCAGAGAGGAACTTCACCGTTTTGGAGACCTATTACAGATTCGATTTTTCCCCCGAGCTTCTTGCTCTCTCGGCCAAAGTGGAGGACAAGCTGTCTCCCCGCTTCGCCGAGATCGACCGCATCGCCCGCCTCAACTCGCAGAAGGTCCATTATGCCTTCCGCCGCTGCGCCGTCAGCGATACTCATTTTGTCGGCACCACCGGCTACGGCTACGACGACCGCGGCCGCACCGTGATCGACCGTGTCTATGCCGAGACCTTCGGCGCAGAGGATGCCCTCGTGCGCCATTTCATGATCAGCGGCACCCACGCCCTGACCACCGCGCTCTTCGGCCTGCTGCGCCCCGGCGATGTCATGCTGTCGGTGGCCGCCAAGCCGTATGACACCTTGGACAAGGTGATCGGCATCAAGCCCTGCGCCGGCTCGCTGGCCGAGTTCGGCATCCGCTATGAGCAGGTGGAGCTGACCGAGCAGGGGAGATTGGACTATGAAGCCATCGAACAGGCGCTTGCCCGCAAGCCCAAGATGGCCTACTTACAGCGCTCCCGCGGCTATGCGGTGCGCCCCTCGATCTTCGTCGATGAGATCGCCGAGGTGGCGAGACTGGTGAAAAAGGTCAGCCCCAAGACCATCTTTTTTGTCGACAACTGCTACGGCGAGTTCGTCGAACAGCGCGAACCCATCGAAGCGGGGGCCGACGTCATGGCCGGTTCGCTCATCAAAAATCCCGGCGGCTCGATGGCCGAGTGCGGTGGCTACATCGTCGGCAAGGCCGAGCTGGTGGAGCGCTGCGCCAACCGCCTGACCTCGCCGGGTCTCGGCAAGCAGGTGGGGCCGTCGCTGGGACAGAACCGCAACCTGCTGCGCGGCTTCTACTTCGCCCCCTCCATCACCGGCAACGCCCTGAAGACCGCGGTTTACACCTCCGCCCTCTTCGGCGCACTGGGCTTTGACTGCTCTCCCGCCTGGGATGCCCCGCGAACCGACATTGTGGAGCAGGTCATCTTCCACGATCCCGCGCCGCTGGTGGCCTTCTGTCAGGGTATCCAGGCCGGTTCCGCAATCGACTCATTTGTCCGCCCCGAGCCGTGGGCCATGCCGGGTTACACCAACGAAGTCATCATGGCGGCCGGCGCCTTCGTGCAGGGCAGCTCGATCGAGCTTTCCGCAGACGGTCCGCTGCGTCCGCCCTTCGCCGCCTATATGCAGGGCGGCATTATCTTCGACACCGCTCAGATCGGCATCCTCACCGCCGCCCAGAAGCTGCTGGATGACGGGCTTGCCGAGGTGCCCTCTTGATTGTCCTCGGCGTCGACCCCGGTATCGCTTCAGTGGGCTATGGCGTTGTCCGCCATGAGGGCAACCGCTTTGCCCCGCTGGAGTACGGCACCTTTCACACAAAGGCGGGGCAGGAGCTGGCCGATCGGCTGCTGCAGATCAACGCTTTTTTTGAGGAGCTGGTCACCCGCCATCCGGTGGACGCCATGTCGGTGGAGGAGTTGTTTTTCAACACCAATGTCTCCACCGCCATCCATGTCGGCCACGGTCGCGGAGTGATTTTGCTCACCGCTGCCCGCGCCGGGATCCCGGTGTTTGAGTACACCCCCATGCAGGTCAAGCAGGCGGTGGTGGGCTACGGAAAGGCGGAAAAACGGCAGGTGCAGCAGATGGTAAAGATGATGCTGCATCTCAAGGAGGTGCCGAAGCCGGACGACACGGCCGACGCCCTCGCCCTTGCCATCTGCCACTGTCACGCCGCCTCCTCCCGTCTCTCAAGCCTGCGCTGAGGCGCTTGTTTCCCTGCGCTTCGAAG
Source organism: Clostridia bacterium (assembly GCA_017396965.1). GTDB lineage: Bacteria > Bacillota > Clostridia > Oscillospirales > Feifaniaceae > Galloscillospira. The sequence goes on along the minus strand of JAFQKL010000203.1, from coordinate 21,682 downwards.
GAAAGGAAGGGATGTTATGATCGCCTATCTTCGCGGCTCTCTGGCTGTCAAGCAGCAGGGCTATGTCATCATGGACGTCGGCGGAGTCGGCTTTCGCCTCAACGTCTCCTGGCAAACCCTCTCCCAGCTGCCTTCGGAGGGGGAGGTGTGCCTGCTGCACACCTATTTTCTCGTCCGGGAGGACGCGATGGAGCTGTACGGCTTCTGGTCGCAGCGGGAGCAGGAGTGTTTTGCCCTGCTGACCTCGGTCACCGGCGTCGGCCCCAAGGTGGCATTGGCCATCCTCTCGGAGCTGACCTGCGACCAGCTGGCGCTGGCAGTGGCCGGGGAGGATGTCAAACGTCTGACCAAGGCCAGCGGCGTCGGCAAAAAGCTGGCACAGCGCATCGTCATGGAACTGGCCGACAAGCTGGCCGGTGACTTTGCCGCCACCACAGGGGAGGGAGGCAGCCCTGCCGCCCTGCCCGCCAAGGCGGGAGACAATGCCGACGAGGCCATCTCGGCTCTTGTGGTGTTGGGCTATACCCAGTCCGAGGCGCTCAAGGCGGTTCGCTCCATCGACCCCGAGGGGAAGACGGTGGAGCAGCTGGTCAAGGCGGCCCTGAAGAGCCTGATGCGCCAGTAGATTTCCGTGTAAAAGTTCGTGGGAAAAGGGGGAATGTCAGATGCCGCGTGCCGAAGATCTGGAGATGGATCTGGAAAACCGGCTGATCGGAACCGGATATTCGAGAGAGGATGCCGGCATCGAGCAGAGCCTGCGCCCGCGCACCCTGGATGAGTATATTGGGCAGGACAAGGTCAAGGAAAACCTGCGCGTCTTCATGCAGGCGGCCAAGGGCCGCGGTGAGCCGCTCGACCATGTGCTGCTGCACGGCCCGCCGGGACTGGGCAAGACCACCCTGGCCAACATCATCGCCACTGAAATGGGCGGTAATATGCGGGTGACCTCCGGCCCTGCCATCGAAAAGCCGGGCGACCTCGCCGCATTGCTGACCAATCTGGAATACAACGACGTGCTGTTCATCGACGAGATCCACCGCCTCTCCCGGGCGGTGGAGGAGGTGCTGTATTCGGCGCTGGAGGACTACGCCCTCGACATCATCCTCGGCAAAGGCCCTTCCGCCCGCTCCATCCGCCTGGATCTGGCCCACTTCACCCTCATCGGCGCCACCACCCGTTACGGGCAGCTGTCGGGACCGCTGCGTGACCGCCTCTCGGTACCGCTCAAGCTGGAGCTGTACTCGGTGGCGGACTTGGCGCGCATTGTCACCCGCTCGGCCGGAGTGCTGGGCATCCCCATTGAGGAGGACGGTGCGGCGGAAATCGCCTCCCGTTCCCGCGGCACCCCCCGCGTCGCCAACCGGCTGCTGAAACGGGTGCGCGACTTTGCCGAGGTGGAGGGCAGCGGTGTCATCACCGAACAGCTGGCCCGCTCGGCGCTGATCCGTCTCGAAGTGGATGAGCTGGGGCTGGACAGCCTCGACAAGCGCCTGCTCTCTGCCATCATCCAGTTTTACGGCGGCGGCCCCGTTGGGGTGGAAACCCTGGCTGCCACGCTGGGGGAGGAGTCCGTCACCATCGAAGAGGTCTGCGAGCCCTACCTGCTGCAGATCGGCTTTCTCAACCGCACGCCGCGAGGCCGTTGTGCCACCCGTCTGGCCTATGAGCATCTGGGTCTGCCCTTCGGGGAGGCACCGGGCGATGCGCAGTTGAGTATGGGGCCGTCATAACCGTCATGAAAAAACGGATTGTTGCATTGTATTGAACCAGGCCGCGAACCCACATCCGGGGGAGGCGGTCTTTGAGTAAGCTTCGCAGCGGCGTGCCGCTGTCGGAAGGAAAGGATGAGACAGTAAGAATGGGTAAGCTGTTTGGCACAGACGGCGTCCGCGACATCGCCGGCGCCGGTCTGACCTGTGAGCTGGCCATGCGAATCGGTCAGGCGGTGGCCGAGGCTCTGGTGCAAAAGGGCACGGATGACCGCCGCAAGGTGGTGCTGGGGAAGGATACCCGCGCCTCCTCGGATATGCTGGAGCAGGCGGTGGCCGCCGGACTGACCTCCCGCGGGGTCGACGTGGTGCTGGTCGGCGTCATCTCCACCCCCGCGGTGGCATTTCTCTGTGACGCCATCCGCGCGGATGCCGGCGTCGTGATCTCGGCCTCGCACAACACCTATGAGCACAACGGCATCAAGGTCTTCGCCGCCGGCGGCAGAAAGCTGACCGATGCGCAGCAGCAGGCCATTGAAGCCCTGCTCGAGCAGCCGCAGATCGGTCAGCCCTGCCGGGACAATGCGGTCGGCAGAGTCTATTATCACAACAACGCGGCGCACGACTATGTGGAGCACCTGGCCAAAGCGGCTGACGGGTACTTTGACGACTTCAAGGTCGTGGTTGATGCCGCAAACGGTGCCGCCTCCTCCACCATCCACCTGCTGGCCAAGCGTCTGGCCATGCCCTGCGTCATCATCAACGACCAGCCGGACGGCTGCAATATCAACCACAACTGCGGCTCCACCTCGCCTGAGATGCTGGCCGAGGCCGTCCGCACGCACCGCGCCCGCGTCGGTGTGGCCTTCGACGGTGATGCCGACCGGATTCTGGCGGTGGATGAAAAGGGTGAGATCATCGACGGGGACCGTCTGATGGCCATCTTTGCCACTTATTTGAAGGAACAGGGCCAGCTCAAGAACGACAAGATCGCCGTCACCATCATGAGCAACCTGGGACTCACCCAATACCTCAAGTCAATCGGCGTCTCCTGTGTGCAGACGGCGGTGGGCGACCGTAACGTGCTGGAGGCCATGGAGAAAGAGGACCTGGTACTGGGCGGCGAGCAGTCCGGCCATATCATCCTCGGCGACTATGCCGGCACCGGCGACGGACAGCTGGCGATGGTCTTCCTGCTGCGGATCCTCCGCGAAAAGCGGGTGTTCCTCTCCCGCCTGGCCGGCTGCATGACCCGCTATCCCCAGTTGGTCATCAACGTGCCGGTGCATGAGGACACCAAGACCGGCTATGCCGATCATCCCGACTACAAGGCCAAGGTCAAGGAGATCGCCCGCGAGATGGGCGACGATGGCCGGGTGCTCATCCGACCCTCCGGCACCGAGCAGCTGCTGCGCGTGATGGTGGAGGGGGCGGATATGGAGAAGGTCAACCGCCATGCCGTCTCGATGGCCGAGTTGCTGCGCCGCATCAACAAGGAGATCTGGGAGGAAGGCCGCGAGGAAGACTGGGAGCTGCCGGACGATTGATTGACCAGACGCCGCTTCTGACGGAATGAAGAAATCCGCTCCGGTCGGCTTGCCGCTTTTGGCGGGCATCCGGCCGGAGCCTCCCCGTTTCTTCGGGGCAGGGGAGAGGTCATCCCCGATTCGCCTTGTTGGTTCCGACAACCCCGATGTTTGGACAGGCTTTTCGGGCAGATTAACAGCCCCATCCCGCCTTCACGCAAAATTTTCCCATCAAAACCCGCAAGATTGCTCACTTTTGGCTTGACCTTTGAGCTGCTTTGTGGTATGATAATATCACCTCTTTATGGGTCTTTTTTTATGGCCTTTTTGAAAAAGAGCCGAACCCGGGAGGGAGAGAGCTTTTCGGCGGGTCACACCCCGGAATTCACAAGTTTTCGCAAGTCAGGAGGAAAGAAAATGAGAGTCAAGATCACGCTTGCCTGCACCGAGTGCAAACAGCGCAACTACGACACCATGAAGAACAAGAAGAACACGCCCGACAGACTCGAGCGCAACAAGTTCTGCCCGTTCTGCAAGAAGCACACTCCTCACAGAGAAACCAAGTAATTAAGGAGGAGCAAACATGGCAGACGTCAACAAGCCCGCCAAGCCTGCCGAGAAAAAGCCCGGCGCGTTTGCGCGCTTTAAGAAGTTCCTGAAGGACACCAAGAGCGAAGTCAAGAAGGTCACCTGGCCCGGGAAGCAGCAGGTCATCAACAACACCGGGATCGTCATCGCCTGCCTCTGCGTGATGGGCGTGATCATCGGCCTGATGGATGCGTTCTTCACCTTTGGCCTTCAGCTTCTGCTCAAGCTGGCGTAATCCGCAGTGTTTTAACCGGCAGAATTCCAACCCCGTGAATGAAACATGAAAGGAGGGGCTTTACAGTGTCGGAACCCGCAAAATGGTATGTTGTCCACACCTATTCCGGCTACGAGAAAAAGGTGATGACCAACCTGGAAAAGACGGTGGAAAACCGTAAACTGCATGATCTCATTCAGGATATTCGTGTCCCTATGGAGACGGTCTCCGAGGTCAAGGACAATGAGGTGCGCGAAGTCAAGCGCAAGCTCTTTCCCGGTTATGTGCTGGTCAAGATGGTCATGACCGATGTCAGCTGGTATGTGGTGCGCAATACCCGCGGCGTCACCGGCTTTGTCGGTCCTTCCTCCAAACCTGTCCCGCTGACCGATGAAGAGGTCGCTGCCCTTGAGGTTGAGAACCACGTGACCGAGGTGAACTACAAGGTGGGCGACACCGTTTCGGTTGTGGACGGACCTTTGAGCGGCTTTACCGGACTGATTGAGTCGATCGACCAGGAGGAGAAAAAGGTCCAGGTCATCGTTTCGATGTTTGGCCGCGAAACTCCTGCCGAGCTTGAGCTGTGGCAGGTCAAGGTGCTTGAATAGACCCATCGCACCAAAAGCAAAAGCCCCAACAGGGGAGGGAAGACCCTTTCCCTTTTTCGTGGGAGGAGCGTTTCGCTCCGTCATCCACCACATTTTTATCAGGAGGTGTTCATATGGCTCAGAAAGTCGTGGGCTATATTAAACTGCAGATTCCGGGAGGCAAAGCAACTCCCGCACCGCCCGTCGGCCCCGCCTTGGGTCAGCACGGCGTCAATATCATGGCCTTCACCAAGGAGTTCAACGAGAGAACCAAGAACGACGTCGGTTATATCATCCCTGTGGTCATCACCGTCTATGCCGACCGCTCCTTCTCCTTCATCACCAAGACCCCCCCGGCTGCCGTCCTCATCAAGAAGGCTGCCGGCATTGAGACTGCTTCCGGCACCCCCAACAAGGTGAAGGTTGCTTCTCTGACCAAAGAGCAGGTCCAGAAGATCGCCGAGACCAAGATGCCCGACCTCAACGCCGGCAGCATCGAGGCGGCTATGAGCATGATCGCCGGTACCGCTCGCAGCATGGGTATCACCGTCGAGGAGTAAGCGGGACTTAAGTCTGCTTGACCATCACTACGTGGGAGGATGCGATTCGCTGCATCCGTCGACCACTTACAGGAGGAAGATATTGTGAAACGAGGCAAGAATTATCAGGACAGCATGAAGCTGTATGAGAAGTTAAAGCTCTACGATCCCGCCGATGCCCTCAAGCTCTCGATCGACACTGCCAAGGCCAAGTTCGACGAGACGGTTGAGGTTCATATTCGTCTGGGTGTTGACTCCCGTCACGCTGACCAGCAGGTCAGAGGCGCGGTGGTTCTGCCGCACGGTACCGGTAAGGACGTGCGCGTGCTGGTCTTCGCCAAGGACGAGAAGGTGGACGAGGCTCAGGCTGCCGGTGCCGATTTCGTCGGCGGCGCCGAGCTGGTCACCAAGATCACCAGCGAGAACTGGTTCGACTATGATGTCGTCGTTGCGACTCCCGACATGATGGGCGTCGTCGGCCGTCTGGGTAAGGTGCTTGGCCCCAAGGGCCTCATGCCCAACCCCAAGGCCGGTACCGTCACTGCCGATCTGACCCGTGCCATCGCCGAGATCAAGGCCGGTAAGATCGAGTACAGACTGGACAAGACCAACATCATCCACTGCCCCATCGGCAAGGTCTCCTTCGGCACCGAGAAGCTGCTGGACAACTTCAACACCCTGCTCAGCGCGGTCATCAAGGCCAAGCCCGCCGCCGCCAAGGGTCAGTATATCAGAAGCTGCGTCGTGGCCGCCACCATGGGCCCCGGCATCCGTGTCAACCCTGCCAGAGTTGCTGAGTAATTTCAGTCGATTCCGCGATGAGAGGACGCACTGTCTAAGGCAGTGCGTCCTTTTTTGTACATAGTTGCCCTCCTGCCTGAATAGGATGAAGCAAATCCTTTCAGGCAGGAGGGCTGTCCATGCCGATTCATGTTGTCCAAAGAGGGGAGAACTTAACCGCGATTGCCCGTCGCTACGGCGTCTCCGTGCGCCGCGTCATGAGCGATAACGGACTGACCGCACAGCAAACTCTGGTGGAAGGACAGGCGCTGCTCATCCTGGTGCCTTCTCTTGTTCACACCGTAATCAGAGGGGAGACGCTCAGCTCGATTGCTGCGCAGTACGGGACCAACGTCATCACACTGATCCAATACAATCCGGAGCTTTCCGACAGTACTGCGCTCCGCCCGGGTCAGGTTTTGAGCATTCGCTTTGAGGAGCCGATCCGTGGGCCAATTTCGGTCAGCGGCTATGCTTATCCGCAGATCAATGATGCCGTTCTCCGCAGAGCAGCCGCCTGCCTCACCTATCTGCACATTTTCTCCTATGGATTTACCGATGAAGGTGCGCTGGTCACTGTGGACGATGCCCGTCTGATTGCCACCGCACAGGAATTCCTGGCGCTGCCGGTGATGGTCTTCAGCTCTATCGGCCCGGATGGATTTACCGCCAATGACCGAACCGTCCGCCTGTTCACCGACTCCGCTTTCCAGAATCTTGTCCTGGATCAGGCCATCGCTGCCGCCCTTGAGCGCGGATACGCGGGCATCGACATGGATTTTGAGTACATTCCGCCGGAGCAGACCGACGCTTACCTGGCCTTTCTTGTCAATGCCGCAGAAAAACTGCATCAACAGGGCCTGTTCCTGCACACGGACCTGGCCCCCAAAACCTACAGCGCACAGCCCGGCTTGCTCTATGAAGCACATGACTATCCGTCCATCGGAGAAGTCTCGGATCGAGTTCTGATTATGACCTATGAGTGGGGCTACACCTACGGCCCACCGCTGGCGGTGGCCCCGATCGACCAGGTGCGGCGGGTGGTGAGTTACGCTGTCAGCGAGATTGATCCGCAAAAAATCCTCATGGGTGTCCCCAACTACGGTTACGACTGGGCTCTGCCTTATGAACGAGGGATCTCCCGGGCTCAAAGTCTGGGGAATGAGGAGGCTGTGCGTATTGCATCCCGCCGCCGCAGTGAGATCCTGTTTGATGAGCAGGCACAATCACCCTATTTCTACTACTCCGATCGTGGCACAGCGCACGTCGTCTGGTTCGAAGACGTCCGCAGCATCTCTGCCAAGCTGGATCTGGCGGAGGAATTTGGTGTTCTGGGAGTGGGCTATTGGAATGTCATGCGTCCCTTTGCGCAGAATTGGGGGCTTTTGTCCAGTCGTTACACGATCCGAAAGCTGGGCGGGAGGAGCGTATGAGGAAGACCGATCTGTTCTTCCTCCGCCGCGCCTCCATGTTGTTGCTGACCGCCCTTTGTCTGGTGATTGGCCTGCGGGGAATGTCGGGGCAGGGGATGGTGGCAACCCTTCATCCCGCGGTGGAGGGTCGCCCGGTGGTGCTGCTGGATGCGGGTCATGGTGGCTTTGACGGCGGTGCTGCCTCACAGGACGGGGTGCTGGAAAAAGACCTCAACCTCGCCGTTGCGAAAAAGTTGGAACTGGAACTGCTGCAACGCGGCTATGCGGTGATCATGACACGCACAAAAGATGAAGCTCTGCGCTACAAGGGCAAAAGCGGAAAGTCCGCCGATCTCAATGCCCGGGCAGCCTTGGCGGATCAGTATGCCGACGCGGTGCTGATCAGCATCCACATGAACAAGTTTGAGGTTGCCAAATACAGTGGCGCCCAGGTCTTCTACTCCGCCAACCACCCGAACTCCCGCCTTCTGGCCGAAGCGGTACAAACTTCCTTGCGGGAACAGCTCCAGCCGGACAATCACCGCGAGATTAAGCAGGGGGGTGGCGGGATCTATCTGCTGCTGCGCGCTGCTCAACCGGCCATCCTGGTGGAGTGTGGCTTTCTCTCCAATCCGCAGGAAACCGCACAGTTGCAGCAGCCTGCGTATCAGCAACAGCTGGTCGAAGCCATTGCCAACGGGCTGGAAAGCTATTATAATAAGGAAAAGGACGAAGCAGGGCAGGGGACCGCAACCCCTTGACCGGCAGGACTGTCAACACGTCGGGATCGGAAAAAGGAGACGAAAGATGGCCAAGACAAAAAGCAAATTCGTGTGCCGTGAATGCGGCTATGAGAGCGTCAAGTGGCTGGGCCGCTGTCCCTCCTGCGGTACTTTCAACTCGATGGAGGAGGAGCTTCTGGTGCCGGCCGTCCCGGTGCGCGGCACAGCGATTCCGGGCGGCTATCCGCCGGCGCTGCCGCTGACCATCTCCTCCGAGGAGGAGATGCGGGACGAAGAGGATCGCCTGACCACCGGCATGAGCGAGCTGGACCGCGTTTTCGGAGGAGGTCTGGTGCGTGGCTCGGTGACCCTGCTCGGCGGAGACCCCGGCATCGGCAAGTCGACCATCCTGCTGCAGGCCTGCCAGAGCATCGCGCGGCAGGGGAGAGTGTTGTATGTCTCGGGAGAGGAATCCCGCCGACAGATCCGTTTGCGGGCCAGCCGGCTGAAGGTTTCGTCACCCGATGTCCTGCTGTTGACCAATACCGAGCTGGCGACAGTGGAGCACGCCATTGAAAAAGAACGCCCCTCCGTTGTCATCATCGACTCGATTCAAACCATGTTCAGCAGCCAGCTCAACTCGCTGCCCGGCACGGTCAGCCAGATCAAGGAGTGCGCCAACGCACTTATCATGCTGGCCAAGACACAGGAGATCTGCTTCCTGTTCATCGGCCACATGAACAAGGAAGGTTCGATCGCCGGTCCCAAGATGCTGGAACACATGGTGGATACCGTCCTTTATTTTGAGGGAGATAAAAATCTGACCTACCGCATCATCCGCGCCGCCAAAAACCGTTTCGGCTCCACCAACGAGATCGGCATCTTTGAGATGGGGGAGGAGGGACTGGAAGAGGTGGAGAACCCCTCGGCGGCGCTGCTGTCCGGTCGGCCGCATGAGGTCCCCGGTACCTGTACCGTCTGTGTTCTGGAGGGGACGCGGCCGATTCTCGCGGAGGTGCAGGCGCTGCTCAGTGAGTCCAGCTTCACCTCACCGCGACGCATGGCCACCGGGATCGAGCAAAACCGTGCGGCGATGCTGCTGGCGGTGATGGAGAAGCATCTGTCGCTGCGAATGTCGGCGATTGACGCCTACTGCAACGTGGTTGGGGGACTGCGGCTGAGCGAGCCGTCTTCCGACCTGGCCGTGGTGTTGGCGGCGGCGTCCAGCTACCTCAATCGACCGGTGCAGGAGAATCTGGTCGCATTCGGCGAAGTGGGACTGGCAGGGGAGCTGCGCAGTGTGCGCGGTGTCTCCACCCGCATCGCTGAGGCCGTGCGTCTGGGGTACACTTCCTTTGTCATCCCGCACACCGACCGTCCCAAGACGCCAATCGAAGGCGCGACGATCTACGCGGTCAAGAATATCGCCGAAGCCCTGGAGATCGCACTGGCTCCACAAGAACAGAAACGGGAGAGGCGGTGAACCTCTCCCGTGGGAACCTGTCAAAAGGGATGAGCGCTGAACCCTTAAGCTCCGCCGGCCGTCGTCCGGCGGACATAGAAGGCGCAGCCGCTTGATGCCGCGTTGGAGACTGTCGCACCGCCGCTTAAGATGCAGGTGCCGTCGCGCTGATGCTTGCAGTCGCGGTTACAGCAGATCAAAGAAAACCCTCCCAGCTGTTGATGTACGGTGAACCCGTGTCGTACCGCTTCTAGTATGGCCGTCCGGCGGGGGAATATGCCGGTCTTGAGAAATGGAGCCGAGTTCTTCATAGTGGTAACTTCGCAAAATAAAAATTTTGCGAAGTTGAGGGGAGGGTTTTACACTGAAAAAGGCCGCTTTTGCGACAGTCAGAACCACCGTCACACCGATTCCGGCTCGCCCTCGTAGAAGCTGCCCTGATAACAGTGGTTGGTCACACGGTTGCCCTCATGCCGCAGCAACCATTCCTTAACCGCCAGCCCGCCGCCGAAACCGGTCAGCTTTCGGTTGGAGCCAAGGATCCGATGACACGGCACGACAATCGACAGCGGATTGGCCCCGCACCCTGCCCCGGCGCTGCGGCATCCCTTTTTGTCCCCGCACCACTCCGCCAGCTTACCATAGCGGATCACCTTGCCGTACGGAATTTGAGTGATACAGGACCAGACCTTTTTCTGGTACTCTGTTCCCTTGAACTCAATGGGCACCTCAAAGGTGTGCGCCTGACCCGGATGATCAAAATAGCGCAGCAGTTCCATGCGGGTTTGCTGTAAAATGGCATTATCCCGCGGCAGGATCTGATGATGTGGATAATATCGCCGCAGGTACAGCTCTGACTTAAACGGCAGAGACTCAGGAAACTGAACATACAGCAAGGCATCTTCATGGGCAAACAGCTTGATATCTCCGATGGGAGATGAAAGCATACAGGTTGAAATGATAGGCTGATTCATCGAAACCTCCCGAGAACACCTGACGTTGAGTAACTACTCTTAAGAATACCATAGAATCGCTTATTTTTCAAGTAAAAGGAGTTGAAAAAGATGCAGGAATATCCCGATCATGTCCAAAGTTTTTTGACTTATCTGGAGACAATCCGTGGAAAATCTCCAAGAACAGTTGATGAATATGCTCTGGATTTACGAATGTTTCTCCGATTTTTAAAGCGCCATCGCGGTTTGACCGATAAAAGCACGAGCTTTGATGAGATTTCCATCCATGATATCGGAGTGGATACGCTCAAGACGGTGACAATGAACGATTTTTATGCGTTTCTCAACTATCTGGCCAGAGAGAAAGGTGACACAGCGGCTACCCGTGCCCGAAAGGTCTCCTGTCTGCGTTCTTATTTTAAATATTTGACCAACAACCTCCATGTACTAACTCACAATCCGGCAGAATTCCTTGAAGTTCCCAAAAATCCTTCCCGTTTGCCGATCTACCTCAGTCTGGATGAGTCAATGCGGCTGCTGGACGCGGTGGAGGGTGAATATGCTGCAAGAGATTACGCGATTTTGACCATCTTTCTCAATTGCGGCATCCGTTTGTCCGAGCTTTGCGGCATGAATCTTTCTCGGCTTAACCTGTCACAACGGGTGGTGCGCATTGTCGGAAAGGGAAACAAGGAGCGATTGGTGCATCTCAACGACGCCTGTGTAGAGGCGCTGACCGCCTATCTGGCAACGCGTCCCACCGAGGGAGTCCGCGGGGAAGATCGCGACGCGGTATTTCTCAGCCGTCAGCGGCGGAGAATCAGCGGCCGGACGGTGGAGCTGATGATGAAAAAGACGCTGGAACGTGCGGGACTGGACACGGAGCTTTACACACCGCACAAGCTGCGCCACACGGCCGCAACCCTCATGTTCACCAGCGGTGTGGATGTGCGAACGCTGAAAGAGGTGCTGGGACATGAGCAGCTGAACACCACGCAGATCTACACCCATGTGGGGGATCAGCAGCTGCGTGAGGCAACGCAGAGGAATCCGCTGGCCGATGTGAAGCGGCGGAAAAAAGCCGGGAAGACCGGGGAAAAGGAAGAAGACTCAGCCGGTATTGCTGCGGAATCGTCAGAGGATTGAGCCTTTTCCATGGGAAATTGTGCTGTCATCAGCAGATTTATCTGTAATGTTAAATCCCTTTACAGATATCAAAAAACCCGCTTATTCAGCGGGTTTTTTGATGGCGCAGGAAAGATATGGTCGCTCTCTCCTGTAAAGGAATTTACTTCACAGGGAAAACCACCCCTCTCCCCTGCCATTCTGCGCAAAATGGGTCTTGGGGCCTTGCTTACATTCTTACCCCTCGCGCTTGGTGAAAGGCAGCAGCGTTGTGCAGGCCAGCGGTTCTCCGTGGGACGGGCAGAGCAGATCGAAATCACAGGCCTGATCGACATCCTCCACCGCCTTCCAGCTCTGCTCACGGTCGCGGATGAACTTCAGCTCCATCTCCCAGATCTCGTCCTGTTCGGTGCAGATCAGGTCACCGGCAAAGAGGGTCTTGTCGTACAGGAAGCAGGTGTGCCCATAGGTGTGACCGTATGCGGGGATGATGCGGATCCCGGCAATCTCCTCCCCTTCGAGGACGGTCATGACCGGCTCCTCAACGCCGTCGAACACACCGCCCTTGCCCGACTTGGATTTTGCCGGCTCGCGCACGGCCTCCAGCTCACGGGCCGAGAGGTAGACGGGGCAGTTGTTGTAATGCTTTTGCAGCCAGGCGGAGTTGCCGGTGTGATCGAGGTCGGCATGGGTGAAGAGGATCCTGTCGACCGGCTCCATTCCGGCGGCTTTCAGCTCAGCGACAATCTCTTCGACCTTCCCGGGAAAGTATGTGTCGATCAGCGTCACACCGTGCTCGTTTTTGATGGCGTAGACATAGGAGCCATAGGAATCGCCCACGGCACCGGTGCAGTCGACTTTGTAGATATTGGGCTTGACAAACATGGTGGTTCCTCCTTTGATTGGCTTCGTATGGTTTGGATTGTTCCAAAGATCGGTTGGAAGGCTTACTTATATCATACCGTTTCGATCAGGCTTTGTCAAACCCTTCCGCGAGACGGTTCCTTGATGCAGTCCAGCCGATGCAGTCCAACCGGTTCATGCGAAATGCGGGACAGAGAAAAGGACCGGTGGTTTCCACAGGGAATAACACAGGGCCAAAAGGAGCAGCTACGGCTCATTTTGGCCCTGTCAACGTCGTTATCTTGCCGAGGCGGCACGGGGATGATATTTGGAGTAGGAAGACTGGAAGCGCATTTTGATGAGCTGAGAGTAGAACTGGGTAGAGGCGATATCGGCGTGACCCAACAGTTCCTGAACAAACTTGAGGTCGGCGCCGTTTTCCAGCAGATGCGCGGCAAAGGAATGTCGCAGCGTCTGCGGGGTAATCTTGGTGGTGATCTGCGCCTGCTGCTGGTATTTGCGCAGCAGCTTCCAGAAACCCTGACGGCTGAGCCTGTCCCCGTTGAGGTTGAGGAAGAGCGCGTCGCCGGAGTCGGGGGTGTGCAGAATCTCCCGCGCTGTGCTGATATACTGCTGCAGGAACTTGGCGGCCATCGGATAAAGCGGTACCAGCCGCTCTTTGCCCTCGGTCTTGCAGCGGATAAAGCCGACATTGAGGTTGACGTCCTCCACATTGAGATCCAGCAGTTCAGACACCCGCATTCCGGTGGCATACAGCACCTCCAGCATGGTGCGGTCCCGCAGCCCCTTGTAGTCCAGCAGATTGGGCTGATTGAACAGCAACTCCACTTCCTCACGGGAGAGGATCTGCGGCAGCTGACGCACACCGCGGTCGGCCTTGATGCCCTGGAAGGGATTCTGATGGACCCCCTCAAACTGCATCAGATACTTGTAAAAGGAATGGAGTGCCGCTGAGTTGCGCGAGATGGTGGAGCTGGACTTGCCCTGCTGACGCAGCGTCTCAAAAAACGCGCCGGCGATCTCCGGATCGACTTCATCGAAGCTCTCCAGGGCAGACTCCTCCAGAAAATCGACAAACAGCATCACATCATGACGATACGACTGAATGGTGTTTTTCGAAGCGTGTTTCACCGATTCAAGATAATGGATAAAGCGTAAGACCTGTTGTGTCATGACGATTTGACTCTCCTATCCCTGATATAAACTTCCTTCGAAGCGAACTCCGAACAATCTCACAGCAGCAGCCTGACCAACAGCCGATAGAGCAGCACTGCCGCCAAAGACACCGCCGACATGAGAAAAAGCCGTCCGGTCAACGGCGAAAACCCGCGATCCTTCCCGGAGAGCAACAGCAGCTCCGCAAAGCCCAAAGCACTTCGCAGCCCGAAGCCCGCCAGCAACAGCAGACAGGGCGCCAGGAGGAAGACCAGAAAGAGCAGACACAGCAACCCCGTCAACGTGAGGTCGGACAACAGCCCGGCGGAAATGCCGCCGGTCAGCAGACCGAAGGCAAAACAGGCTGCAACCGTGATCACCGGTCCAAACAGCGAGAATGCGCCGTAAAACAGCAGTAACAGCAGCAACAGCATCGAGCCGGCCGCTTCGGGAGAAAACTCGTAGTGAAGTGATCCGACCAGCGTGCCCAGCAGATAACAGCCCACCGGCAGAATCAATGCGCGGTGCATCGGCGTCAGTCGAACCAATCGTTTAGAACGTGGCGGCACGCGAACCCCTCCTCATGCATTCTTGTCCAGTATATGCATGGGACGGCGGTGTTATGTTGGCCACGCTAGGGGCTGAAGTGAATATTCACGAGACTGAATATTCGATATGCATCCGAATTCGCCGGGGAGTGAATGGGGTGCATAATGTATAAATATAGCTTGCAGATGGGAGCAAAGTCACTCCATCCGCCCTCGTTTTCCTCAAAAACAGGCAGATTCACGGGTGTTTTATCAGGGTGATTATTACTATACTTCATTTTGCGGGAAAAATCAATGGGCAAGTTGCAAGAATCTGAACTGATTTTCTGTACACATTGGCTTATGTAGATTGCTTATGTATCCTTAATTACGGTTAACTGCTTATGTTAATATGAAATCAGTGGTCATTCCGGAGTTTTACAGATGGATACGGGTCGTTGAAGAACAGCGCTCCCTCCGCCATCGGCCCGCAGCAACCATTCTTACAAATGATTTTGCTACTTATAGAAAGGGAGAGCGTCTCCGCCCTCCCCTGCGATGGAAGCTGACTCACATTCTTTTCCCCACAGCCCGTTTTCGCCGGGGCCGTTTCCTCGTACCGCTCATCGCGCCGCTGACGCTGCCGACCGCGACAACAACAGCGGTCCTCACAAAAGCCATCGGATCGGGGATGCTGCCGAACAGCAACAGTCCGGTCAAGCTGAGCAATCCCAGAATTCCGACTGTGGCCAGCAGTCCCAGGAGCAGAGGTTGACCGCTGCCGTGCCGTCCGAGCAGCCATCCCGTCTCTGCCGCTGTGACCAACAGCATCAGGGAGAGGATCAGCAGACGAATCCATTCGTTTTCCACCCCTCTGCCAAACATGCAAAAGGTCAACAGCATACCGCCAAGCGTCGCTGCCGGCTGCCACAGTCTGCGCGCAACCTCCACCGCAGCCGGCCCGATCCATTCCCGTCTTGCCATCTTCATCCCTCCCAGCTCAACACTATGTGCAACCCCTCTCCGATATGCCCTCCCCTCCCCTCTTCGGGTGATTTCACCATGATTCTCGCTCTTTGCGGACGATCTTTTGTGAAATCAGCAGTTTTTTCAAAATCCTGCTTGACAACAGCGCCGTTTTCTTTTATACTGCTCTCAGCTTCCAAACAAATCTCGACGGAAAGGAGACCCAACCATGACGATCTGCGGTTTTGTTATGATGATGGCGATGTTCATGTGCGGCATGATGATGATGCCGCGTTTTGTGTTGCCCGCAGGATCTTCATGCAGGATGGGTTGAAAACTGTCACTCACCGCGGAAGACCTTCGGGTCTTCCGCGGTTTTTTGTTTTCGCCAAAATACACGAGGTGATTTGAATGATCGAACTAAAAGATGTATCACGAACTTTTGACAGCGCCGAGGGGCGTGTTGAGGCGGTCCGCTCGGTCAGCCTCACGATCAACGCCGGTGAGATCTACGGCATCATCGGGGCCAGCGGCGCAGGCAAATCGACTCTGGTGCGCTGCATCAACCTGCTTGAGCATCCCAACAGCGGCACCGTCACGGTGGATGGTCAGGAGCTGACCGCCCTCTCCCCCAAGGAGCTGCGCGTGGCGCGAAAGAACATCGGCATGATCTTCCAGAGCTTCAACCTCATGGCCTCCCGCACGGTGCTGGACAATGTCGCCTATCCACTGCACGGGCGCAACATGAGCCGTCAGCAGGTGGTGGATAAGGTGCGCGAGCTGCTGCGACTGGTTGAGCTGAGCGACAAGGAGAACGCCTACCCCTCTCAGCTCTCCGGCGGACAAAAGCAGCGCGTCGCCATCGCCCGTGCACTCGCCACCGATCCCAAAGTGCTGCTCTGTGACGAAGCCACCAGCGCCCTCGATCCCCAGACCACGCTCTCAATCCTGGAGCTACTCAAGCGGGTCAACCGTGAGCTGGGCATTACCGTTGTCATCATCACCCATGAGATGGCAGTGATCAAAGAGATCTGCCACAAGGTGGCGGTGATGGATCAGGGCAGAGTGATTGAAGAAGGCGATGTGTTCTCGGTCTTCGCTGCTCCGCAGCAGTTGCTCACCCGTCAGCTGGTGGAGTCCACCCTGCGGCTGGAGAAGATCAACTCGCTGGTGGAAGAGGATGCCGAGGTGGTGAGACTGGCACCGGGTGAACAGCTGCTCAAGCTCAAGTACCTGGGTTCCAACGTCTCCGATCCATTGATCTCGGAGATTTCAAGGAAGTTCGATGTCAACTGCAACATCATCTTTGGCAATATCGAGATCATCTCGCAGACCACCCTCGGCACGCTGGTTCTCATTATCAGCGGCTATCCGGACAGCGTTTCCGCTGCCATTCAGTATCTGATCGACAACAAGGTTGAGGTGGAGGTGTTGCATCATGCAGTTTCTTGAGGCTTTGCTGCCCAATTTGATCACCAAGCTCCCTGAGCTGTGGGAATGTATTTTGGAAACGCTGTTCATGGTGGCAGTTTCCGGCGCGGTTTCCTTTGTCTTCGGCATGATCCTCGGCATCACACTGGTGGTCACCCGCAAGGGGGGAATCCTCTCCTTCCCGGTTCTTTACAATGTGCTGGATAAGGCGATCAATATTTTCCGTTCGATTCCCTTTGTCATACTGCTTGCCATGCTGATTCCCCTCACCCGCCTGATTGTCGGCTCGGCCATCGGGACCAAGGGTGCTCTCATCCCGCTGATCTTTGGCACCGTCCCCTTCTTTGCCAGGCAGGTGGAAACGGCGCTGGCCGGCACCAGCCACGGTCTGGTGGAGGCGGCGCTGGCGATGGGTGACTCTCCCATGCAGATCATTTTCCGGGTGTATCTGAAGGAAGGGATTCCGGCCATCGTCCGCGGCACCAGCATTACCGCCATCAGCCTCATTGGTTTGACCGCCATGGCCGGCGCGGTCGGCGGCGGCGGACTGGGCGATTTCGCCATCCGCTACGGTCACCAGCGAAATCAGACGGACGTCACCTATGTGACCGTCATTATCATCCTGCTGATGGTCTCCGTTGTGCAGATGATCGGCAACTACATCATCAAAAAGACCACCCACTGATTCACGTTTTCCCCACAAGGCAGATCATACAATCCAATAAAAAAGAAAGGTGTTACAAACATGAAAAAGCTGCTCTCCATTCTGCTCGTCCTCGCAAGCCTCCTCTGTCTCGTCTCCTGCTCCTCTGATGATGGCGGTGAAGAAGCCGGTGACGGTACGGTCACCGTCAAGGTCGGCACTGTCGGCGAAGCCACCGATCAGTGGCAGCCTGTCATCGACAAGCTCAAGGAAGAAAACATCATCGTTGAACTGGTTCCCTTCGCCGATTACACCCTGCCCAACCAGGCCCTGGCAGATGGCGAGATCGATCTCAACTCCTTCCAGCACTATGCCTATCTTGAGAACGAGATCAAGGATAAGGGGCTTGAGCTCACTGTGATCGGCGAGACCATCATTGCGCCTCTGGGCCTCTACTCTGACAAGATCAAGGATGTCTCCGAGCTCAAGGACGGCGACACGATTGCCATTCCCAACGACCGCACCAATGGTGGCCGCTCCCTCAAGGTTCTTGAGGCCGCCGGTGTGATCAAGGTGGATCCCGCTGCCGGCTACACCCCTGAGCTGGACGACATCACCGAGAATCCCCTCAACATCGAGTTCTACGAAGTAGAGGCGGCCAACACCTTCAGCCTGCTGCCCGATGTCGCTGCTGCCATCATCAACGGCGGCCATGCGGTTGAATCCGGCCTCCTTCCCGCCGAAGACGCCATCTATCTCGAGACCCCCGTGGAAGGCCAGCACAATCCCTACATCAACATCATCGTCGCCCGTACGGCCGACAAGGACAACGAGCTGTACAAGAAGGTTGTCGACACCTACCGCACTCCTGAGGTTGCCAAAGTGATTGCCGAGGTCTACAAGGGCTCCTACCTTGTCACCTGGTAAACAACTCTGCGGAAACAGGATCCGACCCACGCTCTCCCCTGCATTGTCGAAATCACCGTCAAAAAACCCCCGCATCCTTTCAATGCGGGGGTTTTCCACATTTTAATGTAAAGTTTTCCACTTTTCCACAATCGCAGATGGTGGAAAACTCAAGACTGCGTCATTCCAACCTCAGGGCGAAGATCCGCCGGAAAGATCGGCAGAGGCTCTTCTTCAGCAGTTGTTGGCGCATCCGCACGAAGGGCGGTGATCTCACAGGGCAGCAGAGCCAGATCCAGCACCTTGCCTACGTCACTGACCGTGACAAACTGCAGGCCGCGGCGGACATCGGCGTCGATCTCCTCGAGATCGGCCTTATTCTCCTCCGGCAGCACCACCAGGCGCAGGCCCTCGCGATAGGCTGCCATCGTCTTCTCCTTGAGGCCGCCAATCGCCAGCACTCGGCCGCGCAGGGTGACTTCACCGGTCATGGCCAGATCGCCGCGCACCGGCCGCCCGGTGAGGGCAGAGGTGACGGCTGTGGTGATGGCAATACCGGCCGAAGGGCCGTCCTTGGGAACGGCACCCTCGGGGAAATGGATGTGGATGTCCTTGGTTTTGTAGAAATCCTTGTCAATTCCCAAACTCTCGCTGCGGCTGCGAATGTAGGTGACAGCTGCGTCGCAGCTCTCCTTCATCACGTCGCCCAGCGAGCCGGTGAACTTGACTTTGCCGGTTCCCTCCAGCACTGCCACCTCCACCTTGAGCATCTCGCCGCCGACACTCGTCCAGGCCAAGCCGTTGACCAGGCCAACCTCATTCTTGTGGTTGTCCTTCTCGCGCTTGTAGCGCTGGGGGCCGAGCAGCTCGGTCAGGTCGTCCGGCAGGACCGTCTTTTTCCCGGTGGCACCGCCAACCTTTGCGGCGGCCGCCTTGCGGCATACTGCGGCAATACGGCGCTCCAGCGTACGGACACCGGCCTCGCGGGTGTATCCGTCGATGATGGCGGAGAGCGCAGGGTCGGTGATGGCCAGATCCCGCTTGGTCAGGCCGTGCTTCTTGATCTGCTTGGGAATGAGGTGATCGCGGGCGATGTGCAGCTTTTCCGCATCGGTATAGCTGGACAGCTCGATGATCTCCATACGGTCGAGCAGCGGGCGCGGAATCGTGTCCTTATTGTTGGCGGTGGTGATAAAGAGGACGTCGCTTAAGTCAAAGGGCAGCTCTATGTAGTGATCGCGGAAGGTGCCGTTTTGCTCGGTGTCCAGCACCTCCAGCAGGGCGGCAGCGGGGTCGCCCCGCATATCGCTGGTCAGCTTGTCGATCTCATCGAGCAGAATGAGGGGGTTGCGGCTCTTGGCCTTGGAGACGGCGTTGATGATGCGGCCGGGCATGGCACCGATATAGGTCTTTCGGTGGCCTCTGATCTCGGCCTCATCCCGAATACCGCCCAAAGCGATGCGGGCAAACTTTCTGCCGATGGCGCCGGCGATGGAGATGGCTACCGAAGTCTTGCCGACACCGGGAGGGCCAACGAGGCAGATGACCTGGCTGTTCTTGTTTTTGGTCAGCTTTTGCACCGCCAGCTGCTCAATAATGCGCTCCTTGACCTTGTCCAGCCCATAGTGATCCTTGTCCAGACGGGCTCGAACCCGGTCCAGATCAAGCTTGTCCTTGGTCACCGTGTTCCACGGCAACTCCAGGCAAGTATCCAGATAGGTGCGGATGACAGCCGCCTCCGAAGAGGAGGGAGACATATGGGAGAGACGGTTGATCTCCTTGAGCAGCGGATCGCTGAGCTCGGGAGCCAGCTTGAGCTTTTCCAGGCGGGCACGGTATCCCATTGCCTCGCCGACCACGTCCTCCCCTTCTCCCAGCTCCGACTGGATGGCCTTCATCTGCTCACGCAGATAGTACTCCCTGTGATTCTGGTCGATCTGCTCCTTGACCTGTGAACGGATCTCGTTCTCCACCCGCATGATCTCGATTTCCCGCCGCAGCAGGGTGATCAGCTCGCGCAGACGGGCCACAGGTTCGAGGCAGTCAAGCACCTTCTGCTTACTGTCATACCGCATACTGATGTTGGCGGTGACATAGTCTGCCAACGCACCGGGCTCTTCAATGGCAAGAACCGACAGCACCACCTCGGGAGACAGCTTGGGCAACCCCATGCTGTACTCCTCGAAGACGGCCTGCAGCTCGCGCACGGCCCCCAGTGCTGCCGCCTCATCTTCCGCAGGCTGCTCATAAATACGCTCCACGGTTGCCATCTGCACCTGCTTGCCTTCGGTCATATCCACCAGATGGCCGCGGGAAAGGCCCTCTACCAGCACCCGCACATTATCGTCTGACACGCGGAGTACCTGCTTGATGATGGCAATGGTGCCGATCTCGTAAAGACCGTCGATATGGGGATCTTCCTCGCGGAAGTCGCGCTGGGCGATGACAAAGACCGGTGTGCCTTTTTTCAGCGCCAGGTCAATAGCGGCGGCGCTTCGGCGGCGGGTGACGTCAAAATGAACGGTGGAGCCGGGGAAAACCACCAGTCCACGCATGGCAATTAACGGGATTCGAATCATCTCTTCAGACTGCATAACCACTTTTGTTCTCCTTCGTGTCCATCGTCAAAAAGAGGTGGGATGGCCCGTCAGGAGGCGCTGTTGCCGCGACGGGCCTCGATCTCAAGGGCAGCCGCGTGGCGGCGTGCCAGATGTCTGGGGTTGTTTTTGTCGATCACGATCTCAGGCTCAGCACCCTTCTCGATACAGTCACGGGTGATGATGACCTTGCTGATATCCAGATTGGAGGGAATCTCAAACATCACCTTTGTCATGACCGCCTCGACGATGGAGCGCAGACCGCGGGCACCCATCTCATTGGTGTCCGCCTTTTCCGCAATGGCGGTCAGAGCATCATCATCAAATTCCAGCTCCACGCCGTCCAGCGAGAACAGCATTCCGTACTGCTTGACCAACGCATTTTTCGGCTCGGTGAGGATCCGCTTGAGCGCCGGAACATCGAGGGGATCCAGTGTCGTCAGCACCGGCAGACGGCCGACCAGCTCAGGGATGAGGCCGAACTTGATCAGGTCGTGCGGCACGGCCTGATGCAGCAGGCGGGCGGCCTTCTTGTCCTCCTTGCCCAGCACCTTGGCTTCAAAGCCGATGGACGACTGGCCCACTCTCTTTTCAATGATCTCCTCGATGCCGTCAAAGGCACCGCCGCAGATAAAGAGAATGTTGGAGGTGTCGATCTGGATGAACTCCTGATGGGGATGCTTGCGTCCCCCCTGCGGGGGCACGTTGGAAACGGTGCCCTCAAGAATCTTGAGCAACGCCTGCTGTACGCCCTCGCCGCTGACATCACGGGTGATGGAACGGTTCTCGCTGCGGCGGGAGATCTTGTCGATCTCGTCGATATAGATGATGCCGCGCTCGGCCAGCTCAATGTCGTACTCCGCCGCCTGGATCAGGCGCAGGAGGATATTTTCCACATCCTCACCCACATAACCGGCTTCGGTCAGGGTGGTGGCATCCGAGATGGCGAAGGGGACGTTGAGGGCGCGGGCCAGGG
>JAFQKL010000202.1 GCA_017396965.1 Clostridia bacterium | reverse complement strand
TCGTCGCGCCGATCGATAACAGACGGCTCATCCGCTGGGACGCGCTCACCACCCTGCTTCCCAGCCTTTCCGACCTTTCCCAGGACCGGCTGCGGCTCGGTTTTCGCCTCGCGGGCAGCCTGCGCTTTCTCAATGAATATGTTGAGACCGAGGAGGACCTCTACTATGCGGATCTGACCCAGCTGGGCTATGAATGGCTGCACCAGTCCCGCCGCGCAGAGGCGACGGCGCGTGAAGGGGCAGCGCCGCGTGTGGAGACAGCTCGCCGTGTGGAGACGGCCCCTCGTGTGGAGACGGCCCGCCGTGTGGAGGCGACCCGACGCAACTATGTTGAGGAGGAGCCGTCCGGCTTCAACTGGACGAGGGTTTTGCAGCTGCTCTGCATCGGCGTCCTGCTGGTGCTGGTGTATTTTTTGTTCAAATAAAGGAACCGCTCTGCTGCGTCGAGCGAACCGAAGCCACAGGCAAGGAAAGGAAGGTTTTTATGAGTGAAACGATCTGGCTCTCCTCTGTGCAGGAACAGCGTCTGATCGACGCGATCAAGGAGATCCTGCCCCGCAACCTGGAGCTGCGCAACAAGCCGATCCGCTGGGTCGACCTGCGGCAGCGCTTCCCCGATCTGCCCGACCGCCCGGACGCGACCTTGCGTCACTACATCACCTTAATGGGCGAGCTCGGCTTTTTCGGCGTCTTTTCGGACGACGGCATCGCCTTCACCTTCACCGGGAGCCCGGACTGGATGCTGCGGGAGAACACTTTGAGGGTACAGCGCTTCAAGCTGCCGTTTCTCCTCGACCGGGTGCTGGACGAGGTGATGGAGAGGCCGGACGAACTGTCCCGCGCCCCATGAGCAGGCGCCCGCCCTTCTATTGTACCACAATTGACACAGGGAGAAAAGCGATTCTTTGATTCTTAACCGTCTCTTCAACCTTCTTCCTTCCGCTTTTCTGCCTTCGCCCACCCCGCTGCCGTGCGGCTGTTTTATACAAATTTCGTATTGTGTGTAACACTGTGTTGTGTTATAATGACACCAAACCCGCAAGCCCTGAAAGCGATCCCGAGAAAGGAGTTTTATGATGAACCATTCCCCCTCCGCGACACTGACCTCCTCCCTCGCCGCGCTGGACAAGCTGGTGCGCGGCGGCGCAACCGAAATCTCCTGGGCCGCGCTGGCTGACACCCTCCCCCCACAGACGCCGGAGCAGACCCGCGCCCTCGTCCGCTTCGCCGCCGCAGCCGGACTGATCGAGGGCTACCACGAGCAGGCGGACGGCTTCTCTCTCCGCGACCTCTCCGAAGCCGGTCTGAAGCCGCTGGTTGACAGCGGAAGTCAGCTGTTCTGGAAGATGAGAAACTTCATCTTTTTCGTCCTTTCGGTGTTGCTGCTCAACACCTTAGGTCTTTGAGGAGGTGCAACCATGAATTTTCAGGAACTGACCTATGACACCCACCGCCTCCTCGTCACCGAGCTGAAGCAGCTTCTCTGCCACTCCACCGCCCTGCACGGAAAGGAACTCCGCTGGGACGACCTCCCCATCCTCTCGCCCGCCCTCCACGAGTGGGACGCGGACACCCTCCGCCCCCTCGTCCATCTCCTCGCCGAAGCCGGCTTTCTCGAGGGCTTCACCGACCACGGCGACACCTTCACCTACCGCCGCGCCGACAACAAGCTCCTCCTCCCCGGCGCCGCCCGCACCCCCACCTGGCGCAAGCGGATGATCGCGCCGCTGTGGAAACAACTCCTCGCCTTCGCCGTCATCCTCGGCGTCCTGCACCTCGTCCGCCTCGGCTTCACGGCGCTGGTATTGAGTATGCTGGCGTAAATGCGCGTAAGTGCGCGTAAGCGCATCGTCAATGGCCGTCTCTTGCCCCGTTTCGGGTGTTACACGCAGCAAATGTTTCATGTGAAACATTTCTCCGCCCCCGTGTGTCGATCCTTTCGACCGGGGGATGACAGCAAACCGCATCTGATCATCAGGGTGATATTTTAACCCTTTATACCACTTGTACCCAACTTGTACCACAAAAAACCGCCCCGACCGTTTCAGGCCGGGGCGGTTTTTCCATTTTCTTCAGTGTACGCTGGTACGCTGCTTCGGTGCCTGCCTGTGTCCTGACACACTCCATGTCGTCAAAGGGGGATCCACCCGGACAGCACCATCTCAGGGGTTTTAGCGGATCACGTCACAGCCCATATACGGCCGCAGCACCTCAGGCACGGTCACCGAGCCGTCTTCATTCTGGTAGTTCTCCAGAATCGCCGCCACGGTACGGCCGACGGCCACACCCGAGCCGTTCAGGGTATGCACGAACTGCGCCTTGTCCGTGGGGTTCATCTTAAAGCGGATGTTGGCGCGGCGGGACTGGAAGTCGGTCATGTTGGAGCAGGAGGAGATCTCGGCATAGCGGTCGTAGGACGGCAGCCACACCTCGACATCATAGGTCTTGGCCGAGCCGAAGCCCATGTCGCCGGTGCAGAGGACGACGGTGCGGTGGGGCAGGCCCAGCTGCTGCAGGACGTACTCGGCGTCGGCGGTGAGGCTCTCCAGCTGGTTGAAGCTGTCCTCGGGGTGGGCGAACTTGACCAGCTCGACCTTGTTGAACTGATGCTGACGGATCAGGCCGCGGGTGTCGCGCCCGGCGGAACCGGCCTCGGCGCGGAAGCAGGCGGTGTAGGCGCAGTATTTGAAGGGCAGGGTTGTGCCGTCGACGATCGACTCACGGTGATAGTTGGTCACCGGCACCTCGGCGGTGGGCACCAGATAGTAGTCCAGCCCCTCCAGCTTGAACATATCCTCGGCAAACTTGGGCAGCTGGCCGGTGCCGTACATGGCGTCCTTGTTGACCATGAAGGGCGGGAACACCTCGGTGTAGCCGCGGCTGGTGTGGGTGTCGAGATAGAAGTTGACCACGGCGCGCTCCAGCCGGGCGCCGAGGCCGCGGTAGAAGTGGAAGCGGGCGCCCGTCACCTTGGCGGCGGTCTCGGGGTCGAGGATGCCGAGGTCCTTGCCGATGTCCCAGTGGGGCTTGGGGGTGAAGTCGAAGGCGCGGGGGGTGCCCCAGCGGCGGACCTCGACGTTGTCGTCGCTGTCGGCGCCCTTGGGCACCGAGGCGTCGGGCAGGTTGGGGATGCGGGCCAGCAGGTCGGCGATCTCGGCGTCGAGGGCGGAGACCTTCTGGTCGTCCTCCTTGATCTTGGCGGAGATCTCGGCCATCTCGGCCATCAGGGCGTCGGTGTTCTCGCCCGCCTTCTTCATCTGGGGAATCTTGCGGCTGGCCTCGTTCTGGCGGGCCTTGAGCTGCTCGTTTTCAAAAATCAGGGCGCGGCGGGCGTCGTCCTTTGCCAGGACGGCGTCGATGTCGGCATCATAGCTCGTGCCGCGGTCGGCCAGACGGGCCTTGACGGCATCGGTCTCGGTTCGGATCAGTCGAATATCCAGCATGGGTAAAGCCTCCTATACGGTAAGAATGAAAGATGATTTGTAAAATAGTTGTATTTTTTTAATTTATGACCACAGTCCTGCCGCCGTCCGCTACAGCTCCGTTTCCAGCCCCAGCGCCGACAGCAGCGCGGAGAGATCGTCGTTGTCATAAAACTCGATCTCCAGCCGCCCCTTTTTGCCGCCCTGATGCAGCGACACCCGCCGCCCCAGACGGCCGGAGAGGGCCTCGCCCAGCTGCTTGCGGTAGAGCGCCCGCGGGTCGGCCTCGGCGACCTTCGGCGGCTCGCCCTTGAGACGCTCCGCCTCCTGCGCCGCCAGCCGTTCCAGCTGACGCACCGAAAGCTGCTGTTCCGCCGCCCGCTGGGCCAGCGTCAGCGCAACCTCATCCGGCAGGGCGGCGACGGCGCGGCCGTGCCCCTCGCTCAGCATCCCCTCGCGCACCATGTCCCGCACCGTCTCCGGCAGGGCGAGCAGACGCAGGGTGTTGGCCACCGCGGACCGCGAGCGCCCGACGCGCTGGGCGATTTCCTCCTGGGTCAGCGAAAAGCTGTCCGCCAGACGGCGGTAGCCCTCCGCCTGCTCGATGGGGTTCAAGTCCTCGCGCTGCAGGTTTTCCACCAGCGCCACTTCCAGGATCTGCTGCTCGGTCAGCTCACGGATCTGCACCGGCAGCTCGGTCAGCCCCGCCATCCGCGCCGCCCGCCAGCGGCGTTCGCCGGCGACCAGCTGATAGCGGCCGTTGCCGAGGTCGGTGACCAGCAGCGGCTGCAGGACACCGTGGGCGGCGATGGAGTCAGCCAGGGCCTGCAGCTTGTCCTCGTCAAAATCGCGGCGCGGCTGATCGGCGGTCGGCTCAATCGCCGACAGCGCCACCGTGCGCAGGTTGCCGCCCTCCACCTCAATGGCGCTCTCGTCAAAGAGGGCGTTCAGCCCCTTGCCAAGGCCGCGTTTCGGTTTGCTCATTTGCCTTCACCTCCCTTTTCCTCTGTGGATCAATTGGATTCATTCGTTCAGGATTCCTCTTTGAGACGCTTCGGCTGCCGCTGCAAAAACTCCATCGCAAAGGCATGATACGCCTCGGCGCCCCGCGAGGCCTTGTCGTACAGCGACACCGGCAGCCCGTGGCTCGGCGCCTCGCTCAGCCGCACGTTGCGGGGGATGACGGTGCCGTACACCTTGTCGCCAAAGAATTTTTTGATCTCCTGCGCCACCTCCAGCGTCAGGTTGAGCCGCCCGTCGTACATCGTCAGCAGCACGCCTTCCACCGCCAGGGCGGGGTTATAGAGCTTTTTGATCTGCCTGATCGAGTTCATCAGCTGCGACAGGCCCTCGAGGGCGAAGAATTCGCACTGGATGGGCACCAGCAC
>JAFQKL010000023.1 GCA_017396965.1 Clostridia bacterium | reverse complement strand
GCGGCCATGCCGATCAGCGGCTCTTCAAAGATGCTGACACCGACGTATTCCGGGGAGATCGCCTTGTGGGGACTGATCTGGTTGCGGCCGGCGGCGCTCATGTATTCCACCAGCTCAGCTTTGATGAGATAGGGGTGCATGGTAAAGCCTCCTCATGCCAAAAAACAGGTGCGGCAGGCAGACGGCCCGGCGCGGCGGGGGCGTCTGCTTCTTAATATTAGGAAGCAGGGGACAGGGTTCGACCACCGCTTCGCGCCAACTTGCAACCCCCGCTTTCCGACGGACGGGGGCGGCGGAGACGGCGGATCCTGTGCGCGGCGCGCTTACCCCTGCTGCTGCTTCATCTCCAGCAGATAGCGCCGCAGCAGGTCGAGCGCCTTGCTTGCGGCCATGGTGCGGTTGTAGGCGCGGTCGCGGGAGTGGATCATCGGCAGCTTCACGGCGCGGGTGCCGAGCGGCCCGGCGACGGCGGAATAGACGGTGCCCACCTCGGCATGAGGCAGGTCATCGGGTCCCGCGACGCCGGTGGTGGAGAGGGCGAGGGAGGCGCCGGAGCGGGCCAGCGTCCCCTCCGCCATGGCGGCGGCGGTCTCTAAGGAGACGGCAGTGTGCTGCCGCAGCGTCTCCTCCGGCACGCCGACCTGGCTGTGCTTGATCCGGTCGCTGTAGGTGACGAAGCCGCACTCAAAGACGTCGGAGGAGCCGGGGATGTCAGTAATCCGCCCGGCCACGAGGCCGCCGGTGAGGCTCTCGCAGGTGGCGACGGTGAGGCCCAGCTCCTTCAGCAGCTCCACCACCACCTGCTGCATCGAGTCCTTGTCCACCGTATAGAGATCGTCGCCGCACTCCTTGCGGATCAGCTCCACCACCGGCTCGGTGAGGGCGAAGGCCTCCTCCCGGGTGGCGGCCCGCGCCGTCACCCGCAGCATACACTCGCCGTTTCCGGCGTAGGGGGCGATGGTGGGGTTGGTGGAGGTTTCCAGCAGGGTGCGCAGGCGGTTTTCCAGGGCGGATTCGCCGATGTTGATGACGCGGCAGTAGCGGGAGACGAAGACGCAGTCCTGCCGCTCAGCCAGCCAGGGGGCGACGTAGGTGCTCCAGATGCCCTTCATCTCGCGGGGCGGCCCCGGCAGCATGACGACGGTGCGGCCGTCCTTTTCGATGGCGCAGGAGGGGGCGGTGCCCCAGTCATTGGGAATGATGCGGCAGCCCTTGGGGAACCAGGCCTGCTGGGCGTTGTTCTCCGGCATGATCTGGCCGCGGCGCTCCCAGCGGGCTCTGAGGTCGTCGAGGATATCCTGATGCAGCTCCATCTCGAGCCCTAAGGCGTTGGCGACGGTCTGCTTGGTGAGGTCGTCGTAGGTCGGCCCGAGGCCGCCGGTGGTGATGACCAGGTCGCTGCGGGACAGCGCCTGCTCCACCGCCTCGGCGAGACGGGCGGGATTGTCGCCCACCACCGTGTGGTGATAGACGTTGAAGCCCAGCGCCGACAGCTCCTGCGAGAGGTAGGTGGCGTTGGTGTTGGTGATGTTGCCGAGGAGAATCTCGGTGCCGACGCAGAGGATTTCGGCGTTGGTGCTCATGGTTTGTCACTCCAGTTTGGATGATTTTTGTGGTATATTACAGAGAGTGTTGTTTTGTGGGGTTGCGAGGCGTCTGGCTTGGTGG
>JAFQKL010000201.1 GCA_017396965.1 Clostridia bacterium | reverse complement strand
GAGACCCCCCGGAGCCTCCCCGAAGTCCCCCCTTCGGCCCCTCCCCTCCCAGTGTCCCCGCCGGGGGCTGCATCTAAGTTTTAAATTTGGCGCTGCTCCGGGGTCAGCCCGCCTTCAAGCGGGATCCCAAGACCCGCCCCGCCGCGGCAGACCGGCCGTCACCCCGCCGGCGGCCGCCGCAGGTCGGGTCGCCTGCCGCCGTGTCCGCGGCGGACAATCACAAAGGAGAAAGCGTCCATGTTCGAAAACTACAGAACCTTTGAAACCACCCTCGCCGGCCGTCCCTTCGTGGTCGAAACCGGCAAGATGGCCGGCCTTGCCAACGGCGCCGTCTTCGTGCGCTACGGCGAGACCGTCGTCCTCTGCACCGCCACCATGGCGGCCAAGCCCCGCGAGGGCATCGACTTCTTCCCCCTCTCGGTCGACTTTGAGGAGAAGCTCTACTCGGTCGGCAAGATCCCCGGCTCCTTCCTGAAGCGCGAGGGCCGCCCCTCCGAGAAAGCCGTCCTCGCCTCCCGCGTCATCGACCGCCCCATGCGCCCCCTCTTCCCCAAGGATATGAGAAACGACGTCTGCCTCGTCTGCACCGTCATGTCGGTGGATCCCGACTGCTCGCCCGAGATCGCCGCCATGAACGGCGCCTCCATCGCCGTCGCCATGAGTGACATCCCCTGGAACGGCCCCATCGCCGGCATCCAGGTCGGCCTCGTCGACGGCGAGATCGTCATGAACCCCACCGCCGAGCAGCGCGGGAAGAGCGACATGGCCCTCACCGTCGCCTCCACCGCAAACAAGGTCGCCATGATCGAGGCCGGGGCCAATGAGGTGCCGGACGATGTCATGTTCGACGCCATTATGAAGGCGCACGACGAGAACGTCAAGATGGTCGCCTTCATCAACGAGATCGTCGCCGCCGTCGGCAAGGAGAAGATCGCCTTTGAGTCGCAGGCCCTCGACCCCGCCTTCCTGGAGGAGGTCAAGGCCCTCGCCGTCGAGCGCGTCCGCTGGGCGCTCTTCAACGACGACAAGAACATCCGCGACGAGCGGATGGCCGTGGTCACCGCCGAGGTGGAAGCCCATTTCGCCGGCGACGAGGAGAAGCTCGCCCTCGTCGGCGAGGCCCTCTACCAGACCCAGAAGTACGTCGTCCGCCGCGCCCTGCTCGACGAGGGCAAGCGGGTGGACGGCCGCGGCCTTTACGACCTGCGTCCCCTCGCCGCCGAGGTCGGCCTGCTGCCCCGCGTCCACGGCTCGGGTATGTTCACCCGCGGCCAGACCCAGGTGCTGACCACCGCCACGCTTGGCACCATGCGCGAGGCCCAGCTGCTGGACGGTATCGACAGCGAAGAGTACAAGCGCTATATGCACCACTACAACTTCCCCTCCTACTCGGTGGGCGAGGCCCGTCCGCCCCGCACCCCCGGCCGCCGCGAGATCGGCCACGGCGCCCTGGCCGAGCGCGCCCTGCTGCCCGTCATCCCCAGTGAGGAGGAGTTCCCCTATACCATCCGCCTCGTCAGTGAGGTCTTAAGCTCCAACGGCTCCACCTCGCAGGGTTCCGTCTGCGGCTCGACGCTGGCGCTGATGGACGCCGGCGTGCCGATCAAGGCCCCCGTCGCCGGCATCTCCTCGGGCCTTGTCACCGAGGGCGACCGCTGGATCACCTTTGTCGACATTCAGGGCATTGAGGACTTCTATGGCGACATGGACTTCAAGGTGGCCGGCACCCATCGCGGCATCACCGCCATCCAGATGGACCTGAAGATCGACGGCCTCACCGCCCCCATCATCAAGTCGGCCCTCGAGCTGACCCACAAGGCGCGTGACTATATCCTCGACGAGGTCATGCTCAAGGCCATCCCCGCCCCGCGCGCGGAGCTGAGTAAGTACGCCCCCAAGATGATCCGCACCATCATTGATGAGGACAAGATCCGCGAGGTCATCGGCCCCGGCGGCAAGGTGATTCAGCGCATCGTCGCCGAGACCGGCTGCAAGATTGACATTGAGGACGACGGCTCCATCTTCATCGCCGCCGTGGACTCGGAATCCGGCGCCCGCGCCCTCGCCATGATCGAGGCCATTGCCAAGGATCCCG
>JAFQKL010000200.1 GCA_017396965.1 Clostridia bacterium | reverse complement strand
CCCCTCCCCGCTTCACAGTGCAGAAAACCGCAAAAGACCCCGCCTCCACACCGAAGACGGGGTCTTTCTGCAAAATTCAACATTCCCGGTCAACCGCCGCACCACAGCGGCCGAATCCCGGCAGTCAGATGCGCTTGACTTCCTTCATCACCTGCGGCTCCTTGGGGCAGTCCTTCCAGTCGGTGTTGACGCAGGCGATCTTGTCCACCACCTCGAGGCCCTCAATCACCTTGCCGAAGGCGGCGTAGGCGCCGTCCAGGTGCGGGGCGGCGGCGTGCATGATGAAGAACTGGCTGCCCGCCGAGTTGGGGTCGCTGGTGCGGGCCATCGAGAGGACGCCGGGGGTGTGCTTTAAGGGGTTGTCAAAGCCGTTCTGCTTGAACTCGCCCTGGATGGTCCAGTCGGGGCCGCCGGTGCCGTCGCCCGCGGGGTCGCCGCCCTGAATCATGAAGCGGGGGATGCAGCGGTGGAAGGTGAGGCCGTTGTAGAAGCCCATGTCCACCAGCTTTAAGAAGTTCTCCACCGTGATGGGGGCGATGTCGGGATACAGCTCCGCCTTCATTGTGGAGCCGTCCTCCATCGTGATCTGCACAAGAATGGGTTCGCTCATTGGGATTTCCTCCTGTTCTATTGCAAAAATGGGGGTTTTCAAGGGGAGACGTCAAAAGAGAAACACGCCGGCCGCGCCGGTGGCGAGGATGGCCAAAATGGGGTTCAGTCCCAGCTTTTTGATGGCGAAAAACGCCGCCGCCGCCAGGGCGACGGACAGCCAGCTCACCGGCCCGCCCAGCCCCGCGGGGAAGAAGCTCTGCCGGCCCAGCGACAGCACCGCCGTGGCGATCAGGCCGACCACCGCCGGGTGGATGCCCTTCATCGCCGCCTTGACATAAATATTGTCCTGCACATGGTGGAACACGGTGGCGATGAGGAAGATGATGCACAGCGACGGCAGCACCACCCCCAGCGTGCAGGCGATGCCGCCGGGGATGCCGAGAAGTTTGATGCCGGTGAAGGTGGCGATGTTGACGGCGAAGGGGCCGGGGGTCATCTCGGCGATGGCGATCATGTCGGTCACCTCGGTCATGGACAGCCAGCCGTTGCCCACCAGCTTGCTCTGGATGAGCGGAATCATGGCGTAGCCGCCGCCGAAGGTGACGGCGCCGATCTCAAAGAAGGTGAGCAGCAACGTAAACAGGGTGGGCATCTCAGCGCACCTCCTTTCTGCGCAGCGCAAGTCCCGTCGCGCCGGCCGCGAGGATCACGGCGATGGCCGACAGATCCAGCAGCCCCGCCGCCGCGAAGGCCAGCAGACAGATGGCCCAGTCCATCGGCTTCTTCACCGCCTTCTTGCCCAGCTTGAAGACGGCGGACAGCACCAGCGCCACCACCCCGGCGCGGATGCCGAGCAGCGCGGCGGCGACGGTGGGGTTCTCCTTAAACTGCAGGTAAACGCTGCTGAGCAGGGTGATGAAGAAGAAGGAGGGCAGCACCATGCCGAGGGTGGCGGCGATGGCGCCGGGCAGGCCCGCCATTTTGGTGCCGACATAGGTGGAGGCGTTGATGGCGATCGGCCCCGGCGTCATCTCGGCGATGGCGAGCAGATCCATCATCTCCTCCTCGGAGATCCAGTGATGGTCTTCCACAAATTTTTTGTCCATCACCGACACCATGGCATAGCCGCCGCCAAAGGTGACGGCGCCGATGGAGAAGGTGGACCAGAACAGCTGAAACAGCAGCTTTGCCGAGAGCGGCGGCCGCCCCTTGCGGTCGGGAACGGAGGGCGCGGAAGGCGCGGGGGACGCAGACGCGGGGGTGGACGGTTCGGTCGGGGGGTGGATTCCGGGTTCGGTCATAGGGTACCTCCAGAAAAACCGGCAGGGCCGGGGGTGGTGTGGGGGGACGGGGGTCAGGTGAGGCGGTACTTTGCCTTGAGGGCATCGCGGTAGGCCTTGCCGTTTTCATCATTGGCATTGAGCTGTTTTGCGAGGTTGACAACCTCGGCGCTCAAGGGGTTATACTGCTGCTGCAGCTTCTCGAGCTTCGCGTTCCTGCTCTCTTCGTCGAGCTGAGGATCGTTTTGATAGCGGTCCTGCTTTTGCAGGTGACGATAGTGGTCGGCAAAGGCCTCGGCGAAGAACTCGGCGGAGTCGCTCTTGCCGTAGCCGGAGGTGTAGCCCGCCTTGTGCAGCTTCTTGAGCAGGGAGGGACGGCTGCCCGAGAGCTTTTTGGTCAGCTTGTCGATGTCTCTCTGATTGTTGAAATCAAAGTTGTCACGCTTCTTTTTGCTCCATCGGAACATCCCCTTGAGCACGGTATCCTTGAAGTCCTGATCCCGCTGAGCGAGGTTGGAGACGGCTTGAGCGGTAATGGCGGAGGCCGTTTGATTTTGACTCCAGTCCTTCGTGCGATTCCCGGCGCCGCGCAGCTTGTTGATTAGTTTGGCGTTCACAACATGGCCCAGCTCATGGACGCCGGTGTAGTTGTCGTTGGCGATATCAAATTTATAGCTCCCGAAATGATTGTCGACGGGATTGACCCCTTTGTTCGCTCGAAAATAGCTCGGATTGACAGACACTTGTCCATCGTCGGTTGTCGACATGACCGTACCCATCATGCCCTTCTTCTTCTTCTTCAGATTTACCGGCGTGGCATTGGAAAAGTCGGCGGCCAGGCGGGCCATGTTCTCGGCGTTTTTGCGCATCATCTTGCCGTTGAGGCCGTCGACATCGAGGTTGTTTAATATCCCCCCTTTGCGCAGGCCGAGCTTATTTGAAAAGATATCATTCGCCTGAGCCATCTCCGCCTGCTGAACGTCCGGGGCGGGGGCCGGTTTTCTCTTTCGCCACAGGGAAAACCCCATCACAGGCCCGGTGGCGGCGGTGGGCATGGAAAAGCCGGCCGGTGCGGCAAAGCCCTGGTCCGCCTGCTGCTCCAGTGCCGGGCTGTCCACAAAGCCGCTGCCCTGCGCCAGGCCGGATCCGCGCTGGACGACATGG
>JAFQKL010000022.1 GCA_017396965.1 Clostridia bacterium | reverse complement strand
CTGGGGTGGGGCCGGCGGCGGTCGCCCACCCCCCGCCGGGTTAATTGCGTTTGTGCAGCTTGCTTTTAGAAGCCGCTGAGTTGGAAGACGATCACCTCGTCAGAGGACTCGTCCGGCCGCTCGTCGGTCATCAGGCAGAGGATGCTGCCGTCGTCCAGCACGCAGGCGTCGCAGGGCCAGGGGTAGTCGGTGCCGAACAGCTCGTTGAAGGTGCAGTGGCCGAGATAGGCGCCGCTCTGGTCGTAGAGGTAGAGGTAGCGCATATTGCCGTCCAGCGCCAGATAGCCGTTCTTGGTGGAGGTGGCGAAGGTGACACTGCCCATTCTCTCGCCGCCCTCATCCTGCAGGGTGACCTTGTGGGTGCCGTTCGCGTCGTAGACAAAGATCCGGTGGCCGTTGTCGTTGACATCGCTGGCGCAGACGAAGATGTTGCCGGCGGCATCCACGCTGACCCGCGTGATGCTCTTGACCTCAGGCGTCGCGATCTCTTCCGCCACAATCGCGCCATCGGCGAAGGTGATCTTCTTGATGCCGCTGTA
This sequence comes from Clostridia bacterium, assembly GCA_017396965.1. Taxonomy (GTDB): domain Bacteria; phylum Bacillota; class Clostridia; order Oscillospirales; family Feifaniaceae; genus Galloscillospira. The sequence continues at coordinate 6,560 of JAFQKL010000022.1, read as the reverse complement.
GCCCCACTCAATGCCCCACTCGCCGGAGGGGTGCATGGTGGTGACGTTGCCCTTGTCATAGGAGGCGACGACGGCTTCCCCGTCCCAGTTGACCAGCTCCCGCACCGTGTTGGAGAACCAGAAGCTGCCGCCGGCGGCGTCCACATACTTGTAGCTGTCGCCGAGGTCAATGTCCTTCACAAAAGTCAGGGTAGTGCCGTCAAAGCTGAATTCCTTCACCTGATTGCCGCTGACCAGATAGGCGGTATCGCCGCTGACGGCAAAGTCGTGTCCGAAGGTGTCCATGGTGGGGATGGGCTCGGCGAAGGGGATCTGCTGGCTCTTGAGGGTAAAGCCGCCGACCTCCTTCTCCCCGGGCTCGACGGCGTAGGGGGTGCCGTCCCAGGGCCAGGGCGGGTCGATGTTGCCGGCATCCTCCAGGGTGAACTGGATGGAGTTGACCAGCGCCACCACATCCTCGTTGGAGATGTCGCCATCCACCTCGATCTCGACGTTGACACCGGAGGCCACGTCGCGGGTGAAGTAGTACATGGTGTCTTCATCGCCGGTGAAGAGGAAGTCGAGGCCGCCGATGTTCACCGTCTTGTAGGTGTTGTTGACTGCGTACTCATAAGCATCGAAGTCGTTGTTCGCCAGCTTGGAGCGGAAGCTGGAGAGCTCACCCTCGCTCGCATAGACGTTGAACCAGACCAGGTAGTCCTCGGGATCGGCGGGATCGGGGATCTCCATGGTGATGCTGGAGGTCCAGTCGCTGTCCTCCGGCTCATCTTCCTCATAGACCCACACCTCGGGGTCGTAGGTAAAGCTCCAGCGGGAGGTTTCCATCAGCTCGCCGGTGGGAGCGGGGGGATCGGCGGTCTCTCCGCCTTCGGGGGTGCCGGGGTCGGCAGTCTCTCCGCCGCCGTTCTCGGGGGGCGGGGTCTCGCCCTCATCGCTGCAGGCGACGAGGGTGAAGGCCAGCAACAGGGCCAGCAGGAGCGCCAGGATTTTCTTCATCTTGTTTTCCTCCTTTTTTATTATATTCTAAGTTACTGCAGATGTACAGAGTGCAGCACCGCTTCGATCACGTCTTTGTTGGCATCGAGATTCGCCTGAGAGCTTGCCGTGGCGATCACATTGATGCCGACATAGTCGCCGTGTCCCTCACCGAAGAGGATGTAGGTCTCCATCGAGATGTCGCCGATCACGCTCTCCCAGGTGCAGCGGGTGGCGGGGAAGCCGGCGTAGGCGAGGCCCTCTTCCTTGACGCCGCCGCTCTCGGAAACGTACTTGTCGTACCCCGCCATCTGCTCGGCATAGTCATCCATGCCCCAGTCGGCGACAAAGGTGATCTTGAGCGAACCGTCGTTGGCCTTGAGGGTGTCCACCCCGAACTTGCGCTCGAAGGTGAAGGTGTCGGAGGGGTACTGGAAGAGGATCATGCCCTTGTCGTTGTAGTTGTACTCCGCGGTGGGGCCGGAGAAGCCGGGGTTCTCGGTGGGCTGGCCGGCGACGGGGGCGGCTCCGCTGCCGGAGGCGGTGGGCAGGTCAGCGGGATCGAGGCCAAACAGGGTGACAAGCTCTTCCATGCTCTTGCCCATGTAGAAGTCCACAGCTCCCTGCGGCAGGGCGGGATCGTCGTAGTCGTAGTCCCAGGATTCGTCCAGACGGCGCAGGTTGGCGTAGATGGTCATGGTGTTGCCCTCGCCATCGTCGACATAGAGTTCCATCATCAGCAGACCGTCCATGGCGTAGAGGTTGCTGCCCTCGACAATCGCGGCATTGGCGAGGAAGCCTTCCAGCTCCATCAGGTCGCCGAACTCGTTGTAGGTGACGGCGAGATCCTCAAAGTTGCTGCCGCCGCTCAGAGCCGCGGCGAGGTAGGGGGTGCAGGTGCCGTCCTCGTGGAACACGAAGCGGGCGAGGACCTCCATCTGGCTGTCAATCACATCGGCATGGTGGCCGGTGCCGTCCGCGATCTTCATCATGCCGTGCCAGTCGCCCTCATGGCTCGCGGCAAAGGCGGCGGGGAACACGCCGGGGATGACGGGGGCGGGCGGCTCCTCATCGCTGCGCTCAAAGGTGAAGGTCATCCCCTCCAGCTCGATGGTGAACAGGTCGCCATCCAGGACATAGGGCAGGGCGACGCCTTGGCTGTGGAGGCTCTTCTCATCCCAGGTGATGGGAGTTTCCCCGTCGCCCAGGGCGATGCGGCCGCTGCCGTCGGCATCGAGGATCACATAGAGGAAGTCGGCCAGACCCAGGGTTTCGAGCATCTCGCGGTCAAAGGTCTCGCCGCTCTCGACCATCGAGTGGGCCTTGAAGTAGCCGACGGCGGTGGGCTCCTCCTCGGGAGCCTCGGTCTTGCCGCCCTCCGCCGTGCCGGAGCCGCCCTGCGGGGCTGCGCCGTCCTTGGCGAAGACCATGTCCATCAGGCCCATGAAGTTGAAGCGAAGGACGCCTTCTTCCAGGGTGCCGGTCTGGGCCTGGCCTTCGATGGTGACGGTGAGGGCTGTGCCGTCCAGCGACCACTCACAGGGGATGGTGTCCCCGTCGAGGGTTAAGTCGGCCTTGCCGTCCGCCTTGAGTTCCATCTTGTTCTCGCCGGGGTAGACTTCGCTCATGGGGGAGCTTTCGCCGAACATCTCCACCGACTGGCCGGAGTAGACGCCGAGGTTGGGGTCGCTGTCTCCTCCGCCGCTGCAGGCGGCAAGGCCGAGCAGCAGGACCAGGGAGAGCAGCAGTGCGGTCAGTTTTTTCATGTGACAGCTCCTTTCTCTTCTCTTTTCTGATTTCGGGGCAAAGGGGTTCTTTGCAGGATTGGGGTTTGGTTTAATGGACATTGATCTTCACCGTATCGGAGGTGACCGAGTCGCCGCCGCTGTCGGTGACAATGCAGCGGTAGGAGGTGACGACAAAGTCGCTCGGGGCATTGACCTTCACCTGCAGCTCGGTGTTGCCTTCGGCATCGATGAAATACTGCATCCCGTAGGCATTGGCGGTATACCAGGTGCTGCCCTGCCGGTACTGCCATTCCACCGCGTAGGAACCGGTGCCGCCCTGAACCTTTGCGGTGAAGGTGGCGACGGAACCCGCTGCGCAGCTGACATCGGCAGGCTGCGCGACAAAGGCGAGCAATGCGGTGAGTTTGGCCTCATCGGAGATGACGACGGCGCCCTTGGCATCGGTGATGACACAGCGGAACTGCGGGACAGCTGCCAGGATCTCCTCGGTGACGACAAAGCGCATCTCACTCTCATCGAAGCCGACCGGACCGGCGGTGATGTCCTTCCAGGTGCCGCTGGACTTGTGCAGCGACTGCCACTGGTATGTGTAAGGCGCGGTGCCGCCCTCCACCGTGACGGCAAAGCCGACCTTGTCCCCGTCGAAGGCGGCGCGGTCCACCGGCTGGAACAGGATGGAAAGGGGCTTTTGCTCGGTGACGCGGACGGTGTCGGTGGTCACGGTGTCCCCGTTCGCGTCGGTGATGACGCAGCGGTATTTGGACTCGTAGCCAAAGAATGAGGGGTCGGTCGTGACCGTGAGGGTATTGGTGTCCACACCGGCGTGGGTGCTGTTGTTGTTGGCGGGTTCAAAGGTGTCGCCGAGACTCTTGTCCCCGTACTGCCAGCGGTACTGGTAGGGCTCGACACCGCCGATGACCGCAACGGTGAAGGTCACGCTCTCGCCCGCGGCGCAGGAGGCGTCCGTGGGCTGGGTGTCAATCGTCAGGGGGAGGGCCTTTTGGATCAGCTTGGCGGCATCCGAGGTGACGGTGGCACCTTCCGCATCGGTGACGATGCAGCGGTAGCCACGCTGCCTCGAGAAGCTCTCAAGGCTCGCCGTCACCGTGAGGGTGTCGCTGTCAAAGCCCTGGGCCTCGTCCGTGGAGCTGTTCAGCTGCTTGAAGCCGATCAGATCGTTGCCGGTGTAGGACCAACGGTAGGTGTAAGGGGCCTTTCCGCCGCTGACCTGGACGGTGAACTCCGCCTTCTCCCCTTCCGCGCAGGTGACGTCCTGCGGCTGGGCAGTGATGGCGAGGGGAGCAACAACCGCCTTCTCCACCGGCTTCGCCGCATCGGAGGTGACGGTGTTGCCGTCCGCATCCGTAATGACACAGCGGTAGGTGTTCCCGTTGACAAAATCTTCTTCAAAGATCTCTGCCGACAGCGTATCGGTATCCCATCCGGCGGCCCAGAAGTCGTCCCCGCTGTCAATCCCTTCGTAGCTGCTGCCCATCTTGAGCTGCCACTGATAAGTATAGGGCGCCTTGCCGCCGCTGACCGCCACCTTGAACTGCACGGTATCGCCTGCAGCGCATTCCACATCCTTGGGCTGGGCGGTGATGACAAGGGGGGCAACGGCCTTGAGGACCTTTGCTTCGGAGGAGGTGACCGAGGCGCCCAGCGCATCGGTGACGACGCAGCGGAAGATGAGGCCCGCGTTCACCTCGGCCTCGGTGAGCGTCTTGTTGAGGGTGGCGGCGACGGCGCCCTCCACCGTCTTCCAGGAGGTGCCGCTCTTGTACTCCCAGCGGTAGCTGTAGGGCTGCTGGCCGCCGGTGGCCTGCACGGTGAAGGAGGCGGTGTCCCCTACCCCGGCGGTGACGTCCTTGGGCTGCACCGCGATGGTCAGCGCCACGGGCGGCTCACCCAGGGTGAAGCGCACCCGCTTGCCGGAATCCATCATGCGGGTGAGGATGGCCGCCACCTCGCTGCGGCGGATGCTGGCGGCGGGGAGGCAGTTGTGCTCGGCATCGGCACCCTGGAGGATGCCGGCGCGGTAGAGCTTGTAGATGGGCTTGGCCTGAACATGGGTCAGCCCGACATCGGGGATCGCACCGTCCTGCACGAAGTTGATGGGGGCAAGGGCCGCATCGGGCAGGGCTTCGGCGAAGATCTCCATGTAACCGGCGCGGGTGGCCTGCTGGTCCCAGGCGTAGTCCCTGGTGATGATGCCCTTTTCCTTGGCATAGTCCACATAGGTCTGGTACCAGGGCGTGCCCACCACAAGGGTGACCGAGCCGGTGGTGTACTTCTGGTGCATACAGGCGGCGAGCTTGATCGCCTCCGCATAGGTCATGTTGGCCTCAGGGGCGAAGGTGTCTGCCCCCTTGCCGTTGATGAGGCCGCTTTCGTAGGCGTTTTTGACATCGTCAAAATACCAGGCACCGGCGGGGATATCCGTAAAGGGCATGGCCGCCGCCAGGGCGGGGGTAGACAATATCATGATGCAGAGGATCAGCGCAAAGAACAGTGAGATGGTTCGTTTCACCGTGATGCCTCCTTATGAGTTCGTTGGAGTCGCTGTTTTGGGGATCCCCGCCGCGCCACAGCGCGGCGGGGAGGTCTGCCGTTTAGTAGTAGACCGCGTGGGAAGCGGAGACGCTCTGTCCGGCGGCATCGGTGACGGTGCAGGTGACCTTGGTCGTGCCGTCGTCCTTCTTGGTCCAGCAGCTGCTGGCGGAACCGAGATCTTTCCCGTTCTGGTTCTTCCACGAGTAGGTGTAAGGGGCCACGCCGCCGCTGACGGTGCAGTAGAACGGGCGGCGGTCATAGTCCACGTTGCCCCACGAAACATCGGCCGACAGGCTCGGCGGATTGGAGACATTGAGCTTTGCCTCCACCGTCTGGACATGGTTGCCGTTCGAATCCGTGATGACGCAGATGAACCGGGTGCCGGAGGTGACATGACCCTTCGACGTCTTGACGGTGAGCGTCGGCGTCCACAGGCCCGAGATCGAGGAGCTGCCGCTCGCGATGTCGGCATAGGAATTCTTTGTGGAATTGGTGGCAAACCGCCACTTGTAGGTGTAGGCGGGTGTTCCGCCGCTGACCGACACCTGGAAGGTGGCGGTTTCGCCGACGTAGCAGCTCACGCTCTGGGGCTGGGCGGTGATGGTGAGGGGCTCCGCCCTGCTCAACTTGGCACCGTTCGTGGTGATGCTGTTGCCGGATGCATCGGTGATGACACAGCGGAGAGAACCGTTATACGAAAGGGCCGTGTCGGAGAGGTTTTTGATCTTGAGTGTCGCGGTGCCGAGACCCTCGATATAATTGAAGGTGTACTGATGCATGTCACCGTAGCCATATCCTTGGGCATTGTCCCACTGCCAAGTGTAGGTATAGGGCAGTCTGCCGCCCGAGACCAGGACGGAGTAGGTCGCGGTCTCCCCCACGGCGGCGGTCACATCCTGGGGCTGCTTGACGATGACAAGCGGATCGGCGGCCTCTTCCCGCAGCCTGCCGGCATCCGAGATCACAGTGTTCTTTTTGGCATCCGTGACGATGCAGCGGAAGTCGTAATCGTAGTCAAAAAGCGTATCGAGTAGCCGGACATAGAGGGTGTCGGTGTTCCAATCGTTCGCCCAGTTCTTCTCCTGCTCGTTGACACTGTTCCAGGTGCCGCCGTTCTGCCGGTACTGCCACTGGTAGGTGTAGGGCTCCTTGCCGCCGGAAGCCGCCACCGTAAAGGTGGTGGAACGGTTGCTCGTGGGGACGGTGACCCGGTCTTCCGGCTGCCTGGAGATGACGAGTTCGGGCAGGTTCTCAACCACCTTGGCGTAGTCGGAGAAGACCACG
>JAFQKL010000199.1 GCA_017396965.1 Clostridia bacterium | reverse complement strand
GGCAGTCTCACCCTGCCCGAAGGCGCCGGCCTCGACCTCGGCGGCATCGCCAAGGGCGCCGCCGGCGACCTCGCCGAAGCCCTGCTGGAAGAGCACGGCATCGGCAGCGCCCTGCTCACCCTCGGCGGCCAGGTCATCTGCTGCGGCACCCCTGACGACGACTGGCGCATCGCCCTGCGCAATCCCGACGACGCCGCCCACCCCCTGGGCGTCCTCTCGATTGCCGCCGGCTCCGTCGCCACCTCCGGCGACTACGAGCGATACTTCGAGCTGGGCGGCCGCCGCTATCACCATATCTTAGACCCCGTCACCGGCTGGCCGGCCTCGGTGGATCTGCGCTCGGTCACTGTGGTGTCCGACTCCGCCGTCACGGCCGACGCCCTCTCCACCGCCCTCTTCATCATGGGCCATGAGGGCGCCATCGCCCACTGGCGGCAGCAGACGGACTTTGAGATGATCCTGGTGGGAACGGACGGCCTGCTCACCGTCACCGCCGGCCTGGAAGACCGCTTTGAGGCGGTGGACGGGGCGGAGGTGCTGGTGGTCCGTCGGTGAGTGGGGGGCGTTACGATGAAAAAGTGGGATAAGGTGCTGTTCGCCGCCCTGCTCCTGCTCTCGCTGCTCGGCATCGCCGAAACCGGCCGCAGCCTGGTGCGCGGCGGGGAGGCGGTGGTGACGATCGACGAGCAGGAGGTCCGCCGCCTGCCGCTGGACGGCAGCGGTCTTCGCACCTTCACCGACCGCGGCCTCACCTACACGCTTGAGATCGGCGAGGACCGCGTCCGCATGGTGGAGATCGACTGTCCCAACCGCATCTGCATCCACACCGGCTGGACCGCAGCCGGTGGCACGCCGGTGGTCTGCCTGCCCAACCGGCTGATCCTCGAAGTCGAGGCGCCCTGAGCGCCCGGCGTGACAAAAGGAGGGGGACCCATGTCCGCTGCAAACGGCGCACCCCTCGCCCGGCGGCTGACGCTGCCGGCGGTGCTGGTCTCGCTGGCCCTGCTGCTCTCACTGCTGGAGCGGATGCTGGCGATCGACGCCCTCACCCCCGTGCCCGGCCTGCGGCTGGGCCTGCCCAACATCGTCACCCTCTTTGCCCTCTGGGCGCTGGGACGGCGGCCGGCGCTTGCCGTGCTGGTGCTGCGCTGCCTGCTGGGGGCGCTGTTCGGCGGGCGGCTGTCGTCGCTGGCCTTCTCGCTGGGGGGCGGCCTGACCGCCTTCGCCGTCATGGCCCTGCTGCTGCCGCTGGAGGGGGAGGAATTCTCGGTGGTCGGCGTCTCCATCGCCGGCGCCGCCGCCCACAACGCCGGCCAGCTGCTGGCCGCCCGGGTGGTGATGGGCACCCCGGCGGTCTTCGCCTGGTTCCCCTTTCTCCTGCTCGGCTCGCTCGGCACCGGCACGATCACCGGCCTGCTCTTCTCGTGGCTGCGCCCCAACCTGCTGCGCGTCCCCGCCATCCGCGCAGTGGTGGCGGAGAGTGACGGCGGGAGAACCGCTCAGCGATCTCCGTAAATGGAATAGAAAGGAAGGGTTCTCATGTCATTTCGCCCCATGCGCCGCGCTGCCCAGCAGCTCACTCCCGCCGAGAGCGAGGAGATCTTAGTCCGCGGTACCAGCGGCGTCCTCGCCCTGCAGGGGGACGACGGCTACCCCTACGCCGTGCCGCTCAGCTATGTCTACGCGGACGGCAGGCTGCTCTTTCACAGCGCCCTGCAGGGACACAAGATTGACGCCGTCCGCCGCTGCGACAAGGCCTCTTTCTGCGTGATCGACCGCGACGAGGTGATGCCGATGACCTTCACCACCCATTTCCGCAGCGTCATCGCCTTCGGCCGCGTCCGTATTCTGGAAGACGCGGGCGAGAAGCGCCGCGCCATTGAGCGGCTTTCGGACAAGTATTCCGCCGCCGCCGGCCCCGCCGCCCGCGACGCCGAGATCGACCGCGAGTTCCCCGCCCTCTGTATGCTGGAGATGACGGTGGAGCAGCTCACCGGCAAGGAGGCCATTGAGCTGGTGCGGGCGCGAAAGCGGGACGGGGCGGCGGAGTGAGGCGCGACTGGCGCAGCGGGGGAGAATAGAAGATAGAAGATGGACAGCGGCGGCGCGGGGACTCGTGCCGCCGCTGTTTTGTTGGTGTTGTGTGATGGGGTGAAGTGGGGCGTGGTTGGTGGATTGTGGTGGAACAGGGGGAAGGGTTTTGTTGGGTGCGTTGGGGATGGGGGGTGATGTGGACGGCGGTGCTGTGCGGGGGGATTCCGCCGTCTGCGGACGGCGGGGAGGGGAGGCGGAGGAAAACCGTCTGCGGACGGTTTTCTTTGATTAAAATTTGGGGGGG
>JAFQKL010000198.1 GCA_017396965.1 Clostridia bacterium | reverse complement strand
CCGGAATCGCTTTTCTCTGTGTGTCTCCCGTCAAGAGTGCTGTTACAGATGCAGCGGACTTTCTGCGGGACTTTGGTGCTGTGCAGAGGAGATGTCACCGCTGAGGCAACACACCCTGCAGGGGGCGTTGCCTCACTGGGCAAACAGCGGATAGATCTCCTTGGTCAGCACGTCGATCAGCCCGAGGTCGCTGTACTTGGCCTTGGGGATCACCGGCAGCGCCATGGTGAAGATGCGCACCATCGGGTTTTCCTGCGGCATTCCGGCCCGCTTTAAGGCCTCCTTCATGCGGATGCAGTCCTCGGCCGTCTCCTCCGGGGCGCGGGTGGTCATCAGGCCCGCCACCGGCAGTGGAAGGAGGGTGACGCCGTCCTCCGGCGTGTGCAGACAAAGGCCGCCGCCGCAGCGCCGCAGTTCCTCATAAACCCGCAGCGCCGAATCCGGGTCGCGGTAGACAACGCAGAGGTTGTGGCAGTCGTGGGAGACGGTGGAGGCATAGGCCCCCGCCTTCAGCCCGAAGTCGCGCACCACCCCGTCGCAGACGGTGCCGGCGCCGTGGCGGTTGATGATCTTGACAAAGCAAAGCCCCTCGTCGCCCGAGAGATCGAGCAGCCCCTCCTTCACCGGGATCTGCTCCACATCGCGGTCGGACACCGGGCGCGCAAGGTCGGTAAAGCGCAGCACGTTGCAGCGCACCGTCCCCTCTGTCGCCGGGGCGCGGAGGAGGAAGTCGTCCCGCGTCAGCTCCGGCACCCGCATGGTGTCCTTCGTCTCCGTCTCAAAGGGGAGCTCGGGGATGTCGACCAGCAGCCGGCCCTCCTTCGCCACCAGTTGGCCTTCGAAATAGACGGCATGGGGGGTGAAGGTGGTCAGGTCGTCGAGCAGCAGCAGGTCGGCCACATAGCCGGGGGCGATGGCGCCGACATTTTCACGGCCCGATTCGATCGCCGGCAGCAGCGTCGCGCTGCGGATGGCGTCGGCCGGGTTCATCCCCGCCGCCACTGCGCGGGCGACGGCGTTGTCCATGTGGCCGATGGTGAGGATGTCGTGTACCTCGCGGTCGTCGGTGCAGAGGCTGAGGCGGTCGAGCCAGCGGAAGCCCGCCGTCGCCTCCACGATCTCGCCGACGTTCTGGGCCATCGAGCTTTCGCGGGCGTCGACAATCATGCCGGCGCGGATCTTCTCCACCGCGTCCGCCCCCATGCGCGTCTCGTGGCAGGAGATCGGCCCCGCGGCGCGGTAGGCGGCCAGCAGGCGGGCGTCGCCGCTCGGCACATGGCCCTGGATCACCAGCCCCGCCTCCTCGGCGGCCTCGATGATGTCGAGCATCCGCTGCTCGCCGTCGGCCACGGAGAGGAAGTCCATCACCTCGGCGAGGCCCACCACCCGGGGCAGCGCGGCGAGGCGGTGGATGGTGTCGGCATCGAAGGTGGTGGCGGCATTCTCCAGCCCCGGCACCGAGGGGATGCAGGAGGGAATGTCGATCAGCTGACGCATGGGCAGCCCCTCGGCGGCGTCGTGCATATAGCGCACCCCCTCCTCGCCGAGGACGTTGGCGATCTCGTGGGGGTCGGTGACCACCGTGGTCGTGCCGCGCACCACCAGCGCGGGGGCGACGGCGCGGGGGGTGGTCATGGTGGACTCAATGTGGATGTGGGGGTCGACGAAGCCGGGGATGAGGTAGCGATTTCCGGCGTCCACCACCTGCTCCGCCAGCGCCGGGTCGGCTTTGGGGGTGGGGTCGACATAGGCGATAAAGCCCTCGTGGATGTAGACGGTGGCGGGGTAGATCTCGCCGGTGAAGACATTGAGCAGACGGGCGTTTTCAATCGCCAGCTCGCTGGGAATGAGGCCGCGCGCCGCCTTGAGCAGCGGGCGCCGGTCCTGCGGACGGAATTTCATGGGGGAGACCTCCTTTGTATCCTTAAGTGCTGGTAATGGGGGTGGTTGGGGGGTAGACACACTGTGGAAGGTGGCGGAAGGGAGGAACATGGGAGTTCCCCCCTGATTGCGTACACCAGCGGTTTCTGCATCCCTTCTGTCAAGGGTGGTGGTTGAGGCTGCCGGTGGGCTTTCTGCGGGACATTGGTGCTTTACAGAGGGGATTTCGCCGCTGCGGCGGCGACCCCTGCAGGGGGCCGGGGGGCGGGAGTGGCTTACCGCCCGTTCTCCAGTCGCTTCACCTCGGCCTCCGCCTCCTTGACCCCCTTTTCGGCGGCGATGCGGTACAGACGCAGCGCCTCGAACACATCGCGTGTCACGCCGGTGCCCTCCTCGCAGAGCTGCGCGAGGACGAAGCAGGCGCGGGGGTGGCCGCGGTCGGCGGCGCGGCGGTACCAGCCGGCGGCGAGGGTGTTGTCCTGCTCCACGCCGGTGCCGTTCTGGTAGCAGCGGCCGATATGGTACTGGGCGCCGAGGTGGCCGAGCTTGGCAGCCTGCAGGAAGTAACGGGCGGCCTGCGCCTCGTCCTGCTCCATCCCCCGGCCCTGGGCGCTGCAGATGCCGAGGTTGTAGATCGAGTCGGCGTGCTCCTGCGCCGCCGCCTTGCGGTACCAGAGGAGGGCTTCGGCCATGTCCACCTCCTCCACGCCTTCGCCGTGTTCATAGTTCCAGCCGAGGTTGTGCTGCGCCTGACGGTCGCCCTGCTCGGCGGCCATGCGGTACCATTTGGTGGCGGCGAAGACGTCCTTCTCCACCCCGTGTCCGCAGTCGAGACACCAGCCGTAGCAGCACTGGGCGCGGGCGCTGCCCTGCATGGCGGCCTCGTAGTAGAGGCGGGCGGCCTCCTCGTAGTCGAGCGCCACGCCCTTGCCGTTTTCATAGCACCAGGCGAGGTTGCAGGCGGCGGTCAGATTGCCCTGCTCCGCCGAGAGACGGTAGAGGCGCACCGCCTCCTTCCAGTCCTGCGGCAGGCCGCGGCCTTGTTCATAGAGCAGGCCGAGGCTGCACTGGGCGCGGGGATGGCCCTGCCGGGCCGCCTCGCGGTAGAGGGCGATGGCCGCCTTGACATCCTGCGCCGTCCCGCGGCCGTCCTGCAGGCAGGAGGCGAGATAGCACATTCCGTTGAGATCCCCCTGGTCTGCGGCCAGGCGATAGAGACGCACCGCCTCCTCGGGGTTTTTCTCCACCCCGTCGCCCTGCTCATAGCAGATGCCCAGGTAACACCGCCCACGGGAGCTGCCGCCCTCGGCGGCCTGCCGGTAGAGCTGCACGGCCCGCGCCATATCGAGCGGCAGGCCGCGGCCCTGTTCGTAGAGCAGGCCGAGGCTGCACATGGCGTTGAGACCGCCCAGCTCCACCGAAGCCTCGTAGCAGCGCACCGCCTCTGCCAGCGACGGCGCCACGCCGCTGCCCGTCTCATGACACCAGCCGAGGCTGCACCAGGCGTCGGCGTCGTCCTGCTCGGCGGCTTTGGTGTACCACAAAATCGCCTCTTCAAACGACTGCTCCACCCCGCTGCCATGCTCGCAGCAGACGCCGTAGTTGTACTGCGCCGGGGCATAGCCCTGTTCGGCGGCCTCGCGGTAGAGGTGCGCCGCCGCCTCGTGGCTCTGCGCCACCCCGCGGCCGTACTCATAGCACCAGCCGAGGTTGCACTGCCCGCGCGCGTAGCCGAGCGCCGCCGCCTTGCGGTAGAGACGGAAGGCCTCGCCCCAGTCCTGCTCCACGCCGCGGCCGCGCTCGTAGAGCAGGCCGAGGTCGCAGTAGCCGCGCGGCAGCTTCTGGTTGGCGGCGAGGCGGTAGAGCCTGGCCGCCTCTTCATAGCTCTGGGGGACACCCTTGCCATATTCAAAGCACCAGCCGAGGTTGCACATCGCCGGCGCGAAGTCGAGAGCGACGGCGCGGCGGTAGCAGTCCACCGCCTCCTCCCAGCTCTGGGCCGTGCCGATGCCCCGCTCACAGCAGAGGCCGAGGGCGGTGAGGCCCTTGGGATCCTGAAGCTCCGCCGCCTTGCGGTACCATTCCACCGCCGCGGCCTCATCCTGCTCCACCCCCTTGCCGTGCTCAAGGCACCAGCCGAGGTTGCAGATGGCGCGGGTGTGGTTTTGTTTGGCGGCGCGACGGTACCAGGCCACCGCCTGCTCCCAGCTCTGCTCCACGCCGATGCCCGATTCGTAGCACCAGCCGAGGTTGGTCTGCGCCGGGGCGTAGTCCATCTCCGCCGCCTCGGTGTAGAGACGGATGGCCTCGGAGAGATTCTTCTCCACCCCCAGCCCCTGCTCGTGGCAGACGCCGAGGCAGGTCATGCCCCGCGGGTCGCGGACGGCTGCCGCCTCGCCGTACCATCTGGCGGCCTCGGCGGGGTCGAGCGCCACCCCCAGCCCGTGATCGTAGCACCAGGCGAGGTTGCACTGTGCCGGCGGGTAGCCCTGCTCGGCGGCGAGACGATAGAGGCGCGTGGCCTCCTCCCAGCTCTGCTCCACCCCGTGGCCCAGCTCGTACAGGTAGCCGAGGCTGGTCTGACCGCGGGGGAAGCCCTGCTCGGCGGCGCCCCGGTAGAGCTCGGCGGCGGCTGCGTCGTCCTTCTCCACCCCCATGCCGTGTTCATAGCACCAGGCGAGGTTGCAGAGGGCGCGGGGATAGTCCTGCTCGGCGGCGAGACGGTAGTAGTTCACCGCCTGCTCCCAGCTCTGCTCCACCCCCTGGCCCAGCTCGTACAGCAGCCCCAGGTCGCACTGGCCACGGGCGTCCCCCTGATCGGCGGCGCGGCGGTACCAGTAGACGGCCAGCCGGTCGTCCTTCTCCACCCCTTCGCCGTGCTCATAGCACCAGGCGAGGTTGCACATTCCCCTGGCGTGCCCGTTCTCCGCCGCCTGACGGTACCAGTACACCGCCTGCTCATAGTCCTGCTCCACGCCCTTGCCGTACTCATGGCACCAGCCGAGGTTGCACTGCGCCGGGCCGTAGTCCAGATCGGCCGCCTGGCGGTAATACCACACCGCCTGCTCCCAGCTCTGCTCCACCCCGTGGCCCTGCTCAAAGAGCAGGCCGAGGGCGGTCAGCGCCGGGGGATAGTCGAGCGCCGCCCCCTCCTGATAGAGGGTGGCCGCCTGCTCCCAGCTCTGCTCCACGCCGATGCCCTGCTCAAACAGCAGGCCGAGGCAGTAGAAGGCGCGGGGGTGCTGCTGCTCGGCGGCCTTGCTGTACCACTCGATCGCCGTCTTAAGATTCTGTTCCACCCCTTCGCCGTGTTCATAGCACCAGCCGAGGTTGCACATCGCCGGCGCATAGCCGCGTTCCGCCGCCTCGCGGTAGGCCCAGATGGCCCCCTCCCAGCTCTGCGGCAGCCCCTCGCCCGCCTCACAGCACCAGCCGAGACGGGTCAGCGCCGGCAGATGGGCCATCTGCGCGCCGCGGGCGAAGAACTGGGCCGCCAGCTCGTCCTCCTCGCGGTCGGAGGCGGTTTCGCCCAGCGTCATCCAGCCGTGGCCGGTGATGTCCCTCTCGTCGATGGGGGAGAAAAAGTTGCTGCCACATTCGGGGCAGCTGTCCAGCTCGCCGTCGGTGGTCACAAAGCCGCAGCCGGCGGTATCGCATACATAAAATTCCATGCCATTGTCCTTTCTTGTGCGCGTTTGTTATCCAAAAACAGTATACCACATCGGCGGCGCAAAGGGAAGGGCGGGGGAGCGGGAAGAAAATTTGAAAAATTTTTGACAAAGGTGAAACTTTTTCCGTCGATCTGCGTCTATAGGAGTAAGAGCGGTGCTGACGCCGCCTTTGAGGCACGAAAAACAGATCAAAGGATGATACAGGAGGAACCCAACATGAAAAGAAAGCGGACAAAACTCATAGCGGCCGCCCTGGCCCTGCTGCTGCTGCTCAGCGGCTGCAGCGGCAGCGCTGACAATGCCGCCGGCGAAACCACCTCCTCCGGGGGCGGGAGCTATGACTACAAGAACGACAGCGAGAGCTATGATATGGGCTGGAGCGCCGAGATGCCCTCCGAGCCGATGGAGGAGTGGGCGGAGGCCGAGAGCGAGGGTGTAAAGCCCGACGGCGTGACCGCCGAGGGCGGTGCCGCCGTTCCCGAGACCACCCAGCTGCCGCAGAAGCTGGTCTACACCGGCAACCTCACCATCGAGACGCTGGAGTTTGACGCCGCCTGCGAGGCGGTCAGCCGCCGCGTGACCGAGATGGGCGGCTTCATCGAGCGGTCCGACCGCTCCGGCCGCACCAGCTACAACGGCGAGGGCGCCCCCGTCCTCGTCGACCGCTACGCCAGCTACACCCTGCGCATCCCCAGCGACCGCTTTGAGCTGTTCATGGAGTCGGCGGGGGAGATGGGCAACGTCGTCAACATCAGCCGCAATCTCGACAACATCTCCCAGCGGTTTTACGACACCCAGTCCCGCCTCGAGGCCAGCCGGGTGCAGTACGACCGCCTGCTCGAGCTGCTGGAGCAGGCGGAGAGCATGGAGGACATCCTCGTCATCGAGAGCCGTCTCAGCGAGGTGCGCTATGAGATCGAGAGCATGACCACCACCCTGCGCGGCTGGCAGGCGCAGGTGGACTACAGCACCGTGCATCTCTACATCGAGGAGGTCACCCGCTACACGCCGCCCGCCAAGCAGGGGCCGCTGGAGCGTCTTGTCTCTGCCGTGGTCGGCAGTGCCGAGAGCTTCTCGGAGGGGACCTTTGATCTGCTGATCAGCTTTATCTATCTCTTCCCGTGGCTGGTGCTGGTGTCCGTGGTTGTCTGGCTGCTGCGCAAGCGGCTGCCCCGCGTCCGCCTGCCGCGGCGCAGGGACAGGAAGGGGGAGACGGAGCCGCAGAGCTTCCCCACCGTTGTGGATGAGCCGCAGCCCTTCCCCGGGGACGCGGAGGAGGAGTAAGAGCGATTCCGGGAGGGGATGACAGAGGAAACGACGCGCCGCGGAAGGGGTTCCGCGGCGCGTTTTTGTTTGGAT
>JAFQKL010000197.1 GCA_017396965.1 Clostridia bacterium | reverse complement strand
TCAGGGACCAGGGCTACGACGTCCTGCTGATGATGGACTCCCTCACCCGCTTCGCCATGGCCCAGCGCGAGATCGGCCTCGCCATCGGCGAACCCCCCGTCGCCCGCGGCTACACCCCCTCCATCTACGCCGAGCTGCCCAAGCTCTTGGAGCGCAGCGGCAACTTCACCAAAGGCTCGATCACCGGGGTGTACACCGTCCTCGTTGAGGGGGACGACACCAACGAGCCGATCTCAGACACCGTCCGCGGTATCTTAGACGGCCACATCGTCCTCTCCCGCGCCCTCGCCCACGCCAACCACTACCCCGCCATCGACGTCGGCCAGTCCGTCTCCCGTCTGATGAACGAAATCGTCAGCCGCGAACACTTGGATCTCGCCTCCCGCATCCGCGACATCATGAGCACCTACGAGAAAAACGCCGACCTCGTCGCCATCGGCGCCTACAAACCGGGCAGCAACCGCCGCCTCGACTACGCCCTCTCCAAGATCGACGAGGTCAACGCCTTCTTAAAGCAGAACATCAACGAGTCCTTCCGCTATGAGCAGTGTCTCGATAAAATGAAGAAACTCCTGAAATGAGGGGCCTCCTGTTAAGAGGAGAAGCCGCTCAGCCGCAGCCCCAAGCAATCCGCCGCCGGGCGGAACATAAGGAGCGAAAAAGGCCGCCATGAAAAAATTCCGCTTCTCGCTGGACATGGTCCTCTCCTACAAGCAGCAGATCCTCGACGTCCTCATGGGTGAGCACGCCGAGATCCTCGCCCGTCTCCACGCCCAGGAGGACCTGATCGAAGCCCTCCGCCGCCAGTACCATGACTACAATGCCGACTACCGCGAGCGCAGCGCCTGGGGCCTGCCCATCACCGAGGCCATGATCGCCGAAGCGAACCTCCGTGCCCTCGAGCGCGAGATCGACAATCAGCTGAAGCGCCTCGACGAGATCCGCGCCGAGGAGGAGCAAAAGCGCGAGGAGGTCATCGAAGGCAAGAAGGACACCTCCGCCCTCGAGAAGCTCAAGGAGAAGAAGTGGAAGGAACACCAGAAGGCCGAGCAGAAGAGCGAGGAGGCCTTCATCGAAGAATTCGTCACCACCGCCCGCCTCTCGGCCGGGCAATAAGCCCCGACCGGGGCAGACCCCCTCCCCACGCGGGCAGGACCGCTGCGGGAGGCCCAAGGGGGGACATCCCTCCCCCGCCCAAAACATACAATAAAAACCAGGAGGTGAAACAACAATGCAGCAGGCAGATCTCATGCTTTCCATGTTTACAAGCATGGTGCAGACCCAGCCCCTCCCCCAGCCGGGCGAAGCCCAGCCCGCCCCGCAGGACAGCGAGTTTTCCAAACTGATGAAAGAGCAGAGAGACACCCTCCGCCAGGAGACGCCCGACAAGCCGGCCGCCGACAAACCCGAAGCCGCCGACCCGTCGCAGGACGCCGAGCAGGAGACCCTTGAGCCCGCCCGTCAGATGGCCCTCGCCGCCCTGTTTCTGCAGCCCCGCCCCGTCATCCAGATGGAGCAGGTGGTGACCGAGGAAGCGCAGCCCGTCGCCGTCCTCCCCCTCGCCGAAGCCGCCCCCGAGGCTGTGCTGACGCAGGAGGTGACGACCGCCGAAGCAGATCTTGCCGACCTCACCGCCGCCCCCCTCACCGCCGACGCCCCCGAGGAGAGCTTCGGGCAGCAGCTGGTGCAGAGTGCATCCGTCGCCCCCGAAGCCGCCGCCGAGCAGGATACGGCTGAGATTCCCGTCCGCGCGCCGGAGCAGGCCGAGGCCGACCGTCCCGCCGCCGAGCAGGCCCTCGAGCGCGAGGCGAAGGTTGTGGACACCGCCGCCGTCGACCCCACCGAGGAGAGCGACGCCCCCGAGCAGCCCGCCGAGGCCCCCGTCTTCCGCGAGCTCCCCGGCACCCCCGTCAAGGTGGCCGAAGCCCCCGCCGCCGAGCGTCCCCGCGAGATCCCCGAGGCCGAAACGCAGCTGGCAAAGCCCATCCTCACGGCGATGGAAAATGGCGACACCCGCCTGGCCATCCAGCTCAACCCCGAAAGTCTCGGCAAGGTCACCGTCGAGCTGACCGCCGCCGCAGACGGAGGACTGGCCATCGTCCTCACCGCCGAGAGCAGCCACACCGCCGGTCTGCTCAGCCGTTCGGTCAACCAGCTGATGCAGATGCTCGGCAACCAGTCCGGCCAGCCGGTCACCGTCGAGGTGCAGCAGCCCGAACAGTCAGGGCCCGACAACGCCTTCTACGACGGCAGAGACGGCGCCGGTCAGGGCGAGGGCTTCAAAGAGCAGCAGCAGCGCCAGAAGGACGCCCAGCACCGCCGAGATATGGAGCGCCGCCGCGAGGCCGACTTCCTCCACCAGATCCGTCTCGGCCTGATCTAACCGGCCACCCCACCCGCCGTCCCGCAAGTCCGGGCAAACGGCAGAAAGGAGAACAACATGGCAAGCTTTATCGGAGATCTTTCCGCACGCTACGACCTCCCCGTCAACCAGAACGAGGCCCTGGTGAACACCATGCTCAAGGACGCAGGCGTCGAAAAGGAAAAGCCCATGGGGCTCGACTTCACCGACTTCCTCTCCCTGATGATCGCCCAGTTCCAAAACCAGAGCATCGACTCCACCGCCGACACCACTGATATGTTAAACCAGATGGTGCAGATGCAGATGATCCAGTCCCTCACCGATATGTCGGAGGCGCTCTTGAACCTGACCGACGCCTCGGTGATGAGCTACTCCGCCAGCCTCGTCGGCAAGGAGGTCACCGTCGCCAAGTATGACGACAAGGGCCAGCTCCAGGAACTGGTCGGCACCGTCACCGCCACCGGCACGATGGACGGCGAGCAGGTTGTCTTCCTCGGCGACGAGTACTATAAGTTAAACGAGATCATGGCCGTCGGCCGCCTGCCCGAGATCGAGAAGCCCGAGGAGCCGAAGACCGAGGACCCCGCGACCGAGGGCACCGACCCCGAAGCCCCTGAGACCGTGTAACAGGACCGACAGGCGGACCACCCACCCCACCACGAAAGAGAGGTGATCCTGATGTCTGAACGCATCACCAATGATTTCCTGATTCAGCGAATGCTCGAATCGCAGGGACAGGCGGCAGCTCAGCCGACCCGCGGCCCCGCAAGAGGCCAGTCCCGGCAAAGCGATTTCTCCGCCCTCCTCCAGCGCGAACTCACCGCCCAGCAGGCGGCGCAGACCGCCCCCCAGGTGGCCTTCTCCCGCCACGCGAGGGAACGCGCCACCCAGCGCGGCATCGAGATCACGCCCACCCTGATGACCCGCCTCCAAAACGGCATCGACCGCGACCGCGCCAAGGGAGCGACCAATGTCATCGCCATGGACGCGGCAGCAGATCAGGCGTTTTTGCTCAACATCCCCCAGAGCAAGGTCATCACCGCCATCACGTCGGCGGAGATGAGAGAAAGTGTATTCACCAACATTGACGGCGCCGTATTCCTGTAAGAGAAAAGGCAGGACCGTTTACGGAGGCCTTTGCCCCCCGTCCGTCTGACGGGCGGCAGACGGCGCCATTCGTGAAAGGAGTCAACTATGACCGGAGCAATGTACGCGGCGATTGCGGGCCTGAAGACCCACATGAGCAAGATGAACGTCACCGGCCACAATATCGCCAACGACAACACCAATGGATATAAGAACCAGCGCACCGTCTTCAAGGATGCCATGTACACCATGTACTCAAACGGCTCCAACGGCACCGAGGTGGTGGGCGGCAAGAACCCCTCCCAGATCGGTTACGGTTCGCAGGTGTCGAGCATTGACCTGAATATGTCGACCGGCACCTATGCGCCGGGCAATCCGATGGATTGTATGATTTCGGGGGATGGGTTCTTTATGGTGGGTGACAAGGATGTCGCGGATGTGATTGATCCCCTTGATCCCACCAGCCTCAAAACCCTCAAGCTCACCCGCGTCGGCGATATGGACTTCCGTGCCGACGGTTACCTGGTTGACGGCAGCGGCGGTGTTATTTACGGTTTCCTCGCCGTCGGCGTGGACGAAATGACCGGCGACCCCATCATGAGCGATCAGCTGGTGCCCATCCGTCTGCCCCGCATCGAGCAGGCTGTTATCAATACTGACACCGGTGTAGAGATCGAACTTGCGGCGGACGAAGAGCCGCCGGATGATGTGGCCTGGGAATATCGCAATGTTGTGCGTTACCCTGTTGCCAACACCTTTGATGAGGATGGCACCACGGTCACCGGCAACATCCGCTTGCGCGACTACTGGGCAGCAGAACAGCTGGACGAAAACGGGAGTCCCCAAGCGGATGCGGTCAACAACCTGGCATTTGCCAACCTCGACAGCATCTCGATTGACACTGCCAGCGGCCGTATTTCCGGCATCACCAAGGATACCGACCAGCAGATCACCATCGGCTTCCTCG
>JAFQKL010000196.1 GCA_017396965.1 Clostridia bacterium | reverse complement strand
GTCCTTGAACCGGCGCGCCAGCTCCTCCTTGTACGCCTTGTTGCCGATAACATCCCGCCATTCCTCGGGGTCGTTGTTGCCCTGGGTCATCACGACCCGCACCTTCTCGGTCCAGTCTGGACGCAGCTCGAGGATGCGCCGATAGATTTTCATGGCGATAGGGCGGGAGTAGGCGACGATCATTGCCTTGCCGGTGAGCAGATGGGCGCGATGGGTTTCGTAGTGGGACAAGATGTCATCCACCAACGACTCAATCGTCTCGGGCGCCCCGAGGATGGCCTCCATCTGTCCCAGCTCGTGTTTGCTTTTCTCGATGACATAGGGGTCGGCGTTCTCCGCCATCCTGTCGTACTCCTCGTCGATCAGGCGAAGTGTCTCCTGGTTGAGCTTGAGGTGGATGACGCGGCTCTCGTAGTAAACAGGCCGGGTGGCACCGTCTTCCACTGCCTTGGTCATGTCGTAGATGTCGATATAATCCCCGAAGACTTCGCGGGTGCTGCGGTCTTTGGAGGAGATGGGGGTGCCGGTAAAGCCGATGTAGGTGGCATTGGGCAGACTGTAGCGAATCAGGCGGGCAGTGCCGACAACGGTCTTTGCCTGCACCTGCCCGTCCTTGCCCATCCGCGCCACAACCCGTTCGCTCAGGCCATACTGCCCTCGGTGCGCCTCATCCGCCATGACGATGATGTTACGCCGCTGGGACAGCGGCTCCCTGCTCTCCTCGAACTTCTGCATGGTGGTGAAGATGATGCCGTTGGCCTCCCGCCCCGCCAGCAGCTCCTTTAAGTGCTTGCGGCTGGATGCGTGCTGCGGGGTCTGGCGGAGAAAGCTCTTGCAGCGGGCAAACTGTCCGTACAGCTGATCGTCAAGGTCGTTTCGGTCGGTCAGTACAACGATGGTGGGACTCTCGAGCGCCGTCTGCAGCGCATGGGCATAAAACACCATCGAAAGCGATTTGCCGCTGCCCTGTGTATGCCAAAAAACACCGCCCCGACCATCGCTCTTTGTGGCCGAAACAGTGGACGCCACCGCTTTCCGGACGGCAAAATACTGATGGTACCCAGCCAGAATCTTAAAGGTCTTCTCCCCATCCTCGTTGAAGCAGATGAAGTTTTGGAGGATGTCGAGAAACCGCTCTTTCTGGAAAATCCCTTCAAAAAAGGTGTCGAACCCGGCCAGGGCGGTGTTTTCATAGCTGCCGTCAAGCGTCTTCCACTCCATGAAGCGGCGTTCATCGGAGGTGATGGTGCCGGCGCGGGTGGTGGTCATGTCGCTGATGACACAGATGGCGTTGTAGGCAAAGAGGGAGGGGATGTCGTACATATAGTTGCGCAGCTGACGGTAGGCCGCCGAGGCGTCGGTCTCCTCGCGGGAGGGGGACTTCAGCTCAGCCACCACCAGCGGCAGGCCGTTGACAAAGAGGATGAGATCCGGCCTCTTCTCCGCGTTCTCCACAATGGTCCACTGGTTGGCGACGGTGAACTCGTTGTTGGCGGGCGTCTCATAGTCGACCAGCCGCACCAGCCCGCTCCGCTCCTCGCCCCGCTCGAGATAGCGAACCTCCACGCCGCTTTGCAGCCAGTCGGTGAACACCATGTTCTTCTGCACCAGCGACCCGGCGGGCAGATCCCGAATCCGGCCCACTGCCTCCTGCACCGCCGCCGCGGGGAGACCGGGGTTGATCCTGCACAGGGAGGGGAAGAGCAGATCCTCATAGAGCGGACTGCGATGATCGCGGGCAACATCCGGGCCGTAGACATGGGTGTAGCCAAGGGATGTGAACAGCTCGATGATGGCGTTTTCGTAGTGGGATTCGGTGAAATATCTACTAGTCATCCAAAACTCTCCATTCTTTCCAGTGCATTTAGCATATTACCAACAGTTCCTGATTCTCTTTTGTATCTTTCGTTGCTACTGTCAACTGCGTATACATACAAAGGAGTATTTGAATCCTCATTCAAAAGCATATCTCTTAATTCTGATGGTGTATAGTAGACGGATTTGATCTCTGTAGGAGAAAGAATTCCTTTGTAATTCAAATCTCTCTTTGTTGGAAAAAGAAAATAAAATTGATTGTTCTTTTTAATAGCATATCCAAGAAAAGTAAGGTTGACCGAACAATTCCCGACATTTGTAGCGCTAACTTCAAAACCCAGGGGTATTGTT
>JAFQKL010000195.1 GCA_017396965.1 Clostridia bacterium | reverse complement strand
CTGAGATGATGCGGTAGCGGAAGGAGGAAACGTGGGGCAGAATCTCCGCATGGGCAAACTGCTGGAAGGATTTTGCCGCCTGATCGAGCAGCATCTGTCGGTGTGCAAGCCAGAGAACCTTCTTTTTTCGGTCGATCGCATTTTTGAGCAGCCATGATGAGGCGGTATACGTTTTCCCACCGCCGGTGGGCAGGACGATCAGGGTGCCGAAAGACGGCTCCTGATTGATGCTGTCAAGACATTGCATGGCATCCTTTTGGTGACTGTAAGGCGTTCTGGGATTGGTGCTTTTTTTGGGAAAGACTTCGCCGCAGGAGCGCACCTCAATCACGTCGGAAAGACATTTCAACATATTTACCTCAGGCTCCTTTCTGATGACAGGTTTGCAGATCATCTGTAATGGGATGGAGTTGCAGGCGTGGGATTGCAGCGATTTTAGAGGTTAAAAGGACGGTTTACCAGCTGCACCGTCGAGCGGGGATCCCTCCGCCCCCTCCGCCGCCACGACCTCCTCCAGCACCGAGATCACCACAAATCGCCGCGAGCGGCGGTTGTTTGTGCAGGTGGAAAGGGTCAGGATCTGATCTTCAAACCCCGGCCAGAGGCCGGTGTCGAGGGGGTTGGTGGACTGGATCCGCCGCAGCGCCTCCTCCTTGGCGGAGCGGGTGGTGATCCCCAGGCGGTAGCAGGCGTCCTGCAGGGTGGCCTCGTAGGCGGCGAACACCCGGTAGCGCCACACCCCCGTGTCCGTCCGCAGATAGACGCAGGGGTGGGCGGCGAGGTAGTCGGCGTTTTGGTAGGAATCGAGCGTGCCGAACATGGCGTCGCTTACCATATTATGCCCGTAGACAATGGTGTTAAAATCCGAAAGATCCGCCGCGCACTCCTTTTCGAGAAAGATGGAGCCGTTTGGATTGTAGGTGCCCTGCCAGGTGCGGTCGAGGTAGTACTCGTTGCTGTCCCGCTGCAGCAGGGGGTAGTTGACCGGCGTGTCGGGGATCGAGATCCAGCCGACCACGTCGGGGTTGACCTCGCGCAGCGCGGCGAGGTCGGTGGCCAGCAGGGCGGCGGCCACCGGGTCGCTCTCCTCTTTTGGCAGCGGCAGCTTGTCAAGACCGGCGGCCTCGGCGGCGGCGCCCGCGGCCTGCTCCGCCGCCCGCTGCTCACTGCGGGTGCGAAGGAGATTGGTCAGCCCCAGCAGCAGCAACGCGATCAGCAGCAGGCGCAGGGCGGTGATGGTGTTTCGTTTCATGAAGAACCTCCTGAAAGGACGTCGGGCGGCGCCCGGTTGCTCACGAGACGCCGGTCAGCCGCAGCATCCCCGCTTCGGTCAGCGCCTCATAGGCTTCGGCGTACATCCTGTAGCCGGCGAGACAGTGCTGCACATCGTCGATCCGCACCCGAAAGCCGTCCTGCCGCACGAAAAAGGCGCCGAGGATGCGCTCGGGACACTGCATATACATGGCAAGCTCCGGGAAAAAGCAGCCGTTGAGCAGCTTGAGGGCGCGCTGATGGATGGTGGAGAGCAGCTCCCGGAGGTCAAAGCCGGGGTCGAGCTGCGCCGGGTCCCGCCCCTCCGCCTCAAGGCGTTCGGCCACCTCGAAGGTGGCGAGCAGCAGCTGCAGGTCGGTGTTCCAGGTGGTGGGCTGGAAATAGATGTCGTTTAAGTTGACCGAGGCGTTGCGCAGGGCCAGGGTGTACCAGGCGTCCTCCGGGCGGTGGCGGGTGAGGGCGGCGAGGGCCAGGGAGACCCAGTGGTCGCGATGCTGCGTGTAGTCGGCGGCGACAAAGTGGTCGGCCGCCCGCGCCGCCGCCTCCAGCCACTTCTCCTCCCCGGTCAGTTCGTAGAGACGGCAGAGGGCGAAGGCCGCCTCGCCGTCGTAGGCCACGGCGCGGAAGGCGGCCTTCTCGCTGCCGTCGCTGTGGAGGACGTGGACAAAGCTGCCGTCCTCCTTCTGCATCAAAAGAATCCCCTCGCCCAGCCGGCGGCAGAGGTCGAGGCAGTCCTTCCCCGTCACACGGGCGGCGGCGGAGAGGGCGACGATGGCCAGGGCGTTGCCGCCCAGCTTCCTCTCCTGCTCCGCAGGCTCCGTCAGCCAGGCGGCCTCCCCTTCGGGGACGACATGGCCCTTCAGCTGCTCGGCGGCGCGCTGCACGATCGGGGTCAGCGCCGGATCGCCGCTTCGCTGCGCCTGCTCTGCCAGTGCCCAGAGGGCGCTGGCGTGGCGCAGGAGGTTGACGGTTTCGATCTCGCGGTCAAAGCGGGGGTAGAAGCCGGCGGCAATCGAGCCGTCCTCCCGCACCTGCGCCGCCAGCCAGGCGGAGCCGTCCGCCACCAGCGTCTCGGCCAGCGCCGCATCCACCGTGCGGACGCGGCGGCGGCCGGTGTCCTCCCCCTCGCTGCCCAGCAGCAGCACCTGCCCCTCCTCGTCGCAGAGCCAGGAGAAGCAGCGGAAGGCGGTCACCTCGTCCGGCAGCGCCGCGAGGGCGGGCAGGCCGTTTTCGGCGAGGACGCGGTTTAAGGCCTCGGGGTCGATGGTGTCCGATTCATAGTGGTAGACACTGCCGGCGTTGAGCTGCTCTTCCAGCAGGGCGGTGGCAAAGGCGTCGTCAAAGGCGATGCCGTAGCGGAAGAACTGCGCCGGCACCTCGGCGATGGCGGCGCAGACCTCGCTGCCGCGCACCTTGCGGCTTAAGTAGACAAGGTCGGCCTTGAGCCAGCGCGGGGTCACCCCCTGCGCCTCGGCCCACGCCCCGGCGGCGGCGTCGGCCGCCTCCCAGGCGGCGTCCAGCGTCTCGCCGGTACCGGAGAAGACAGCGGCGCGGCGGCTGCCGTCCGAGAGGGAGAGGAAGACGGCGTGTCCCGCCGCGCCGGCCGGGTTGACTCCCAGCTCAAAGCGGATCTCCTCGGTCAGCAGCGCCTCTTTCAGCAGATCGGCCTTGCCGCGGTAGCTGTCCGCCTTGCTGTCACAGCCATAGAGCAGCAGGGCGACGAGCAGCGCCGCAAGCAGTGCCAAACAGCGCAGGGTCTTCTTCATGCGTCGGCTCCTTTCCAAAACCGCCCCCGGGCGGGGGCGGAGGGTGTGATCGTAACAAAAGGGGGAGAGCAGGCGCTCAACGCGCCGTCCAATCGAGGGCATACCACCCGGAGGCCCGCTCCAAGCGCACCTCGAGACGCAGCCGTTCCCCCGGCGGCACCTCCACCGTCCCCGTGGGGTGCAGGGGGGTGAGCCGCAGCAGCTCCGCTCCGCCGCGCCCCCGCAGCGTCACCGACAGCGTTCCCTCGCTCAGCTCACTGTCCAGCACGAAGCGCAGACCTCCCGTCGCCGGGACCATCCGCCACAGCCTGCCGCTGCAGCGGGTAAACCGGGCCGACCGCCCCCCGCGTCCGCCCAAAAAGAGAACGGCCCGGGTGGCCTTGACCACCATCAGGCCGCTCCGAAACAGTCCCCAAAACAGGCCCCCGAGCAGCAGGGGCAGCAGACCGGCCCACAGCATCCGCCTACCCCAGCCGCCGGTACAGCTGATCGGGATTGTCCGCATGGTCCAGCGCCGTCTCGCGGGTGATCTGCCCCGCCTTGTACAGCGCGAGGATCGACTGATCCATCGAGAACATCCCCTCCGCGGCGCCGGCGGCGATGGCATTGTCGATCTGGTGGCCCTTGTTGTCGCGGATCATGGAGCGGATGGCGTTGTTCATCTGCATCAGCTCGTAGGCCGGCACCAGGTCGCCGTTGACATCGGGGAGCAGCTGCTGTGACACCACCGTGCGCAGCACGGCGCTCAGCTGGATGCGGATCTGCCCCTGCTGCTGCGGGGGGAAGGAGTCGATGATGCGGTCGATGGTGTTGACCGCCCCGCGGGTGTGCAGGGTGGCGATGATCAGATGCCCCGTCTCGGCGGCGGTCATGGCGGTGCGGATCGTCTCGTGGTCGCGCATCTCGCCGAGCAGGATGACGTCCGGCGCCTGACGCAGACAGGCGCGCAGGGCGGAGAGGTAGTTGTCGGTGTCAATGGCGATCTCTCTCTGGCTGACGATGCTCTTGTTGTTGCGGTGGAGGAACTCGATCGGGTCTTCAAGGGTGATGATATGGCAGCTGCGCTCGCGGTTGATGCGGTCGATGATGCAGGCCTGGGTGGTGGACTTGCCGCTGCCCGCCGTGCCGGTGACCAGAATCATGCCGTGCGTCTCCTCCGCCAGATCCATGATGGCCTTGGGGATGTTCATCTTCTCCCAGTTCGGGATGTCGAAGGCCACCACCCGCACCACCGCCGCCAGCGAGCCGCGCTGACGGTAGGCGTTGACGCGAAAGCGCGCCAGACCGGGGACGGCGAAGGAGAAGTCGTCGTCCCCGTGGGTGAGGTAGTGGCCCATCTCGCGCTTCGCCAGCTGGTAGATCTCGCGGATCAGCTCCTCGGTCTGCGGCGGCAGCACCCGCTGTTCGCTGACCGGCACGATATGCCCCTCCAGCTTCATGCTCACCGGCCCGCCGGCGACGATGAAGACGTCGGAAGCCTCCGCCTTCACCGCTTTTTCCAGACAGTCAATCAGAATGGACATGGATACTCTCTCCTTCTCTGTGTTGTGGTGGGAGGAAGGGGGGTGCGGTGGGGACGCAGGCGGGGCG
>JAFQKL010000004.1 GCA_017396965.1 Clostridia bacterium | reverse complement strand
TCAAAACGGCCTCTGGGGGGTGGCCTCCCTGCGCGGCGAGCTGCTGTGGGAGCCGCGCTACAGCGCCATCTTCGCTGTCCCCTTCGGCGAACAGCCGGGGTGGTACGGCCTGCGCGACGACAGCTATGAGCGCCTTGCAACCCTCGACGCCGGCCAGCGCCCGGTGCTGGACACCGCCGCCCAGCTGGCCCTCTCCGGCGCCGAGCTGATCCTCCTCTCCCGGGACGCCACCGGCCACCTCACCGCCGACACCGCCACCGGCACCGCCTACCTCCTCCCCCCTGCCGTCGGCGAGACCCTCTTTGAAACCGCCCCGCTCTACACCCTGCGCCGCGTCACCGAGCGCCGTGAGGCGCTGGCCGTGGCCGATGTGCCCCTGCCCCCCTACGTCCTCTGTCCCGTCACCGAGATCGGCATCGACGAGGAGCGGGCGGTGCGCACCTACCCAGAGCAGCTGCTCTCCCGTCTCGTCGGCGGTGAAGGGCCGCTGGCGCTGGAAGAGTTCACCATCCTCGACCTTGACATCAGCGAGACAGGCGACGTCTACCACCGCCTGGCCCTCACCCTGGAGGTCACCCCCCGCCGCCGCCCCGGCAGCGACAGCGGCACCCTCTGGGGCGAGCCGGAGGAGGACGGCCGCTGCCGCCTCACCCTCGGCATGACCCTCTACCGCGCCGAGCAGGAGGGCCGTCGCTGGCTCTGCGCCGCCGCGCCGGACGGCGTCCCCTTTGAGGGACTGCCCGAGCCTGCCGCCTGGGAACCGCCCGTCTGGCGCTATCAGGCCCGGCAGCTGCAAAACCGCTATGAACAGATGATGGCGGGAGAAGCGGAGGAACGGGTGTTTTATGAAAACGAATCCATCACCCTGCTCGAGGAACGCCGCCTCGAGCCGGACGAGGAGGGCCGCGCCTACCGCTACCGCGTCACCGTCGCCCGCCTCGACGGCGAGGAGCGGGAGAGCCTCTTCGATATGCCCTACGCCATGGGCGACATCACCGTCCGCGCCGTCACCGATCAGGGCCTGCTGGTCATCACCTGGCGCAGCCTCTATGCGTCGTCGGGCTTTGAGGGCAGCTTCGGCCTGCTGACGGCGGAGGGCTTTGCCCCCATGCTGGAAAAGGCCACCTGCCTCGGGGAAGGCCCTGACGCCATCTACCTCATCGGCCAGCGCAACGACGTCCGCGGCATCTATGTGATGAACACCGTCACCGGCCTGCTGCGCCTGCTCTGTCCGCTGCCCGGCGCCCCCTTCTCTCCGCAGCTGCACAGCGCCCGCCTGCTCCTGGCCGACCCCGCCCGCCTGCTGCTCGCCTGGCCCACCGGCGGCGACGAGGCCTATGAGATCTTCTCGGTCACCCTGCCCCGCGGCGAGACCACCCGTCTCTGGCCGCAGCCGTAAAGCCCTTGTCCCCACCAAACCAGAAAGGGGGAGGCGCGATGGACCGCCTCATCTTCCATGTCGATGTCAACAGCGCCTACCTCTCCTGGGAGGCGGCCCGCCGGGTGGCGGAGGGTGGGGAGGATCTGCGCCTCATCCCCTCCGCCATCGGCGGCGACCCCGAGCAGCGCACCGGCGTGATCCTCGCCAAGTCCATCCCCGCCAAGCGCTTCGGCGTGCAGACGGGGGAGCCGGTGGCCCAGGCGCTGCGCAAATGCCCCAACCTGGTGCTGGCCCGGCCCGACTTTTCCTACTACCGCCGCCGCTCCGCCGAATTCGTCGCCATCTGCCATGAGTACGCGCCGGTGGTGGAGCGCGCCTCCATCGACGAGTGCTATCTCGACATGAGCACCACCCCCCACCGCCGCAACCCCCTGCCGGTGGCGGGCCAGCTCAAAGACGCCGTCCGCGACCGCCTTGGATTTACCGTCAACGTCGGCATCGGCCCCAACCGCATTCTCGCCAAGATGGCCAGCGACTTTGAAAAGCCGGACAAGGTCCACACCCTCTTCCCCGAAGAGCTTGCGCAAAAGCTCTGGCCGCTGCCGGTGCGCGCCCTCTACTCGGTCGGCGCCTCCACCGCCGCCCGCCTCGAACGGGCGGACATCCACACCATCGGCCAGCTCGCCGCCGCCGACCTCGCCCGCGTCCAGGCGGCAGTGGGCGTCAAGCTCGGCCTGCAGATCCACCGCTCCGCCCAAGGGGAGGACGACAGCCCCGTCTCCGC
>JAFQKL010000194.1 GCA_017396965.1 Clostridia bacterium | reverse complement strand
GGACAGCCCCCGCATGGAGCGCATCCTGAAATGCGACACCGACGCCTGGGTCAAAGAGCAGCGCGCCGGCGCCGGCCGCGTGGTGGTGGGCGGCGAGCTCTCGGTTCACTGTCTCTACCTCAGTAATGTCGACACCGGCGAGACCGGGCAGCACAAGGCCGCCGTTCCCTTCAACCGCGTCATCGAGCTGCCGGGGCTGCTGGCGGAGGACGTGGTGGCGGTGGATCTCACCGTCTCGGACAGCGCCTGCGGCATCCTCGAGGACGCGGCGGGGGAGGAGCGCATCCTCTCCTGCAAGGTTGGCATCACCGCCTGCGTGCGGGTGTGGCGCAACCAGGAGCTGGTGATCGTGCGCGACTGCTACGCCGGGCAGGAGCAGGCCGAGGTGCAGCTGGTGCGCCGGCCGGTGGAGACGGTGCTCAGCAGCAGCGCCTGCAAGCTCGAGATCTCCGACTCCTTCCTCCCCGGCGAGTCGGTCACCGCCGTCCACGCCGCCGAAGCCTTTGCCGACGTGCGCGACTGCGTCGCCGAGGGCGGCCAGCTGCGGGTGCGCGGCGACCTGCTCGTCTCCTTCCTCGTCACCGGCCTCGACGGCCAGGTCAGCGGCATCGACCACATCTTCCCCTTTGACGCCGCCTGCCTGCCCGCCGGCGAGGGCATCCAGCCGGGCAGCTGCAGTGCCCTCTGCCGGCTGACGGGCTTCTCCTACCAGATGGCGGCGGGCGGTGCGGTGTTCGTCAGCGCCCAGCTCGAGTGCAGCCTGCTCGCCAAAAGCCGCGGCCAGCTCACGGCCCTGGGACAGGTGACCCTCACCCCCATGGAGACAAAGCCGACCGGCCACTGCCTCACCCTCTACTACCCCGAGGAGGGCGAACCCCTGTGGGAGATCGGCAAACGCTACCTCGCCCCCCTCGACGTCATCCGCCGTACCAACGGCATCGAGGGAGACGCCGTTCCGGCAGGGATGAAGATGCTGATGATTGAACGATAACAAAAGGTGGGATGCCCGAAAGCGGCACCCCACCTTTTTACTCCGCACCCCGGCCAGAGAAGTCCGAAGAAAAGAAAGGGACACCGTTTCCGATGCCCCTTCCATCACTGACAGCACCTGTCAGATGGGATACCCCGGCTTGACAAAGAAGTCCTCTTTGTACTCGTTGATGAACTCCTTCCAATCGGCGCTCTCGATGTCGTGGATCGAGACGGAAACGCGGGTGTCGGCAATGCCGAGCTCCTCGGCGACCAGCTTGTGGATCTTGTCGGCCAGGTTCTGCTTGATCTCGTCGGTTCTTCCGCTGACCATGGTGACTGCGATATGGGGCATAACAGACATCCTTTCTTTTTGAGATTTTTTAAGCTGTGATTTTGATAAAAGTGCCGGTTTCCCAAAGCACCCGGCGCTTTTTTTCAGTATAGCACGGGATCGGGCGGCAGGTAAAGAGGAAAGGGAAAGTTTTTCGCAAGCTCTCAATCAAAGACACAGGCGATGTCGGCCGTATGCTCCACCGTCTGCCCGTCCTGCTCCACCGTGATGGTGATCACCGCCTCCCCCGGGCCGACCGCTGTAATCTGTCCGTCGAGATCCACCGACACCACCGAGAGGTCGGAGGAGGCGTAGTGGACGATGGCCCCGGCCTCAATGGCGCTCTGGGGCAAAAGGGAGCAGGTGTCGCCGGGCGCTGTGAGGTCGGGCAGTGACCAGTGCTGCGGCAGCGGCGGATCGGTCGTCGCCTCCTCCTGCGCACAGGCACAGAGACAGAACAGGGCGGCGGTCAGAAGAACAAGGAAAAGGGCCTTTGCGGGGTGAATTCGTGTCACGCTTTTTGCCATTGTCGTTCCTTTCTGAAAAGAAATCCTGAAAGAATGAATCCAATCATGAGTGGAGCCTGAATGACCGCCCGGCGGACCGGCTCAGCGCAGACTGTCGAGATAATCCTGCAGCAGCACCGTCGCCGCCACGGCGTCGACAATCGCCTTGCGCTTTTTCCCGCGTGTGTTGGTCTCGTTGAGGATGCGGGTGGCGGAGACGGTGGTGTTGCGCTCGTCGCGCAGCACGATCTCCCCCTCAAACCGCGCCTCCAGCAGCTCCTTGAAGGCCAGCGTCTTCTGCGCCCGCGGCCCTTCGCTGCCGTCCATGTTTTTCGGATAGCCGAGCAGGATCGTGGCGGCTCCCAGCCGCTTCGCCTCCTCCGCCACCAGGTCGGCCACCACCTCGGCGCGGCGGCCTTCGATCACACCGGCGGCGCTGGCCAGCAGACCGAGCGGGTCGGAGGTGGCAAGCCCGGTGCGGGCGTCGCCGTAGTCCACGGCGAGAATCTTCTTCATCCTCAGTTTCCTCCCTTCGGCGCCAGCAGCGCACAGGCCGTCTCCGCGTTGCGACGCGCCGCCTCTCTCAAGCGGTCGGCGGCGGCACGGGTCGCCCGCGCCGGCTCCTCCGCCGAGAGGATCTCATCGAGAAAACGGGTGAGCTGCATCGCGTCCAGCTGCCCGCAGTCCACCAGCCGATGGCTGCCCAGCATCTCAAAGAAGGCGCTCACCTTGTCGTCATACACAATGCCCACCGACGGCACCCCCACCGCCGAGGCGAAGATCAGCGCGTGCAGCCGCATCCCCACCACCGCCGCCGCGTTGGTCACGGCGGACAGCACCTCGCGGCTGCCGCCCTCAAACACCGTTGCCCCCTCGGCCATCCTCGCCGCCACCTCCCGGCAGATGCCCTCATCCGTCTGCCACTGGAAGGGGATCAGCAAGACGGGCAGACGGTGGCGGCGGCAGGCGTCATCCAGCACTGCAGCCATCTTTTCGGCAAAGAGCGGATCGTTGCCCTGCCAGCCCCGCAGCGAAACGGCCAGATACCGCCCCTCGGGCAGCGCCGCCACCCGGGGCAGGGGAGCGCGCAGGGCGGTGAACACCTCATCCGCCGTCAGCGTCATCCGCTCCTCCGGCAGACCCAGCGAGGTCAGCAGCCGCAGCGAATCGGGGTCGCGCAGGGTGATCGCGTCCACCTGCTTTAACACCTTGGCCGTCGCCCGGCGGCTGCGCTCACTGCGCAAGGGGCCGATGCCGTTGCCGTACAGCATCGTTTTGCAGCCGCACCACTTCGCCAGCCGCAGCAGACCCAGATAATAGGTGAGGGATTTGACACTGGTGACATCCTGCAGCAAACTGCCGCCGCCAAACAGCAGCACCCGGCTGCGCCGCAGCGCCCCCAGCACCTGAAACGGCGAAAACCGTTGCGCCAGCGCCACCTCCTGACGGCAGGAGGCGGCCTCGGTGGAATGGTTGAGCACACACAGCGCCGCCCCGGGGCAGCGCGCCAGCAGATTCTCGACGATGGTGGTCAAGAGCAGCTCGTCCCCCGCGTTGTCGTAGCCATAGTAGCCGGCGAGCAGAAAGTCATAGTGCGTCCGCTTGTCGGCCAGCTGCGCGGCGCGGTAGCAGCGCAGGGCATCCTCCGCCATCCGCTCCGCCGAATAGTCGCGCAGCACCAGCGCACGGCCGTACACCCCCAGCCGCGCCACTTCGTCCCCCGTCATCAGCGGGGCGACAACCGCCGCCAGGCAGGGCTCCTCCGGCCAGGCATGACCGCGGCAGGTGAGGTTGTTCTCCTTCGCCGCCGCCTCAGTCTCTTCCGACAGCAGCCCCAGCCAACCGGCCGTGCCGCCCAGCACCACCGGCCGCTCGCAGGCCGCCGCCTCCAGCGCCGCGCGGGAGACGCCGTAAAACACGTCGCAGGCATTGAGCAGCCGCGGAATGTCGCTGCGCGGGCCGGTCAGCAGCAGATAGGGCTCCCCGGCCTCACGGTTGAGCCGGGAGGCCTCCGCCTCCACCGCCGCAAAGTCCGCCCCGCCGCCGACGATGACAATGCGAAGCCCCGCCACCGCCTCCCGCAGCAGCGGCGCCTCTTTCAGCAGGCGAAACACGCCGCCGTCGGCATCTGGATCGAGGCGGGACACGCTGAGCAGCACCCGGTCGTCCGGCGATAGCTTAAGCTCCCGCCGCACCATGGCCCCCGCCGCCTCATCGCGGCAAAACGCCTCCGTGTCGATGCCGTTGACGGTGACAAAGATGTCCCGCTCGGCAACCTTGTAGTTCTCCGTCAGATAGTCGCGGATGTCGTTGCTCACCGCCAGCGTCTTGCTGCCCCAGCGGGTGAGCAGACGCAAGGAGAGCGAGGTGCTGTAGCTGCCGTGGGTGGTGGTGACAAAGGGAATCCGCCGCCTTTTACACAGGCTGTTCAGCAAAAAGGCGGGAATCCGCGCATGGGCATGAACAATGTCCGGCCGCTCTTCATCCAGCGCCCGGCTCAGTTCACGGTAGGCTTTTCGCATACTGGAAGGGGAGCGGCTGTCCAGCGGTGCCACAAGATGCCGCACCCCGGCCTCCTCCAGCCGCTGAACCAGAACGCCCCCCGCCGACACCACCACCACCTCCAGCCCGCGCCGGCGCAGCTTGAGGCAGAGCTCGACAATATGGGTTTCCGCACCGCCCAGCTCCAGACTCATGGTGGCGATGAGGACTTTTTGAAAGGTAAGTTGAATTGACATGATCACTCCAGGCGACGGTTGGGAAAAACTCCGGCGCACCCGCCCCGTTTCGCCCGGAGACGACAGCGTCCTCCGTGTAGAATACAGGGGAGCGGCCTTGTGCGAATTGCCGAAGCACCCCGCCCGCGCCGCGCATTTTTTCTATTATACACTCTTTTTCATCCCCTTGCAATATGAGGGCAAAAGAATTATAATGGTTAGAAATCATCCGTCTCCGGCGGGCTGAAGGGGACGGTTGTCCTTGTGATGAGGACAATGTGAAAGCGGAAAAAGGATCAAACTTGTATTGCGAAAGGGGAGAGACAGTTTGCTGAACTGTAATTACGACCAGAAATTTCTCTACGAGGGACTGACCTTTGACGATGTCCTGCTCATCCCGGCGAAATCGGACGTCACGCCCGACCAGATCGACCTCTCGACCTGGCTCACCAAAAAGATCCGCCTCAACATCCCCGTGATGTCGGCGGCGATGGACACCGTCACCGAATCGCGGATGGCGATCGGCGTCGCCCGCGAGGGGGGCATCGGCGTCATCCACAAAAACATGACCATCGCCCAGCAGGCGGAAGAGGTGGACAAGGTCAAGCGCAGTGAGAACGGCGTCATCGTCAACCCGTTCTTCTTAGCCCCCGAGAACACCGTGGAAGAGGCGGAGGCGCTGATGGCCAAGTACCGCATCTCGGGTGTGCCGATCTGCAAGGACGACATTCTGGTCGGCATCCTCACCAACCGCGACCTGCGCTTCCTCGAAGACTACTCGGTGCCGATCCACACTGTGATGACCAGAGAGAACCTCGTCACCGCGCCGGTGGGCACCACCTTGAAGCAGGCGCAGCAGATTTTGAAGCGCCACAAGATCGAAAAGCTGCCCATCGTCGACGAGAGCGGCCACTTAAAGGGCCTGATCACCATCAAGGACATCGAGAAGTCGGTGGTCTACCCCAACTCCGCCAAGGACGACAAGGGCCGCCTCCTCTGCGCCGCCGCCCTCGGCGTCACCGCCGACGTGCTCGACCGCGCCGCGGCGCTGGTGGAGGCCGGCGTTGACCTGCTGGTGCTCGACTCCGCCCACGGCCATTCGGAGGGCATCTTAAACTGCGTCCGCCGCGTCAAGGCAAAATACCCCGAGATGCAGCTGATGGCGGGCAACATCGCCACCGCCGACGGCGCCCAGGCCCTGATCGACGCCGGCGCTGACGCGATCAAGGTCGGCATCGGCCCCGGCTCGATCTGCACCACCCGTGTGGTCGCCGGTATCGGCGTGCCCCAGATCTCGGCGATCTACAACGCCGCCACCGTCGCCTGCAAGGCGGGCATCCCCGTCGTCGGCGACGGCGGCCTGCAGTATTCGGGCGACATTGTCAAGGCCCTGGCCGCCGGTGCCAACGTCGTCATGGCCGGCTCCCTCTTCGCCGGCTGTGAGGAGTCCCCCGGCAGCGAGGAGATCTTCCAGGGACGCCGCTTCAAGGTCTACCGCGGCATGGGCTCCCTGGCCGCCATGGGCGAGGGCTCGGCCGACCGCTATTTCCAGCAGGGCTCCAAGAAGCTGGTTCCCGAAGGGGTTGAGGGCCGCGTGCCCTACAAGGGCCCGGTGGCCGATTCCATCTACCAGCTGATGGGCGGCGTCCGCTCCGGCATGGGCTACTGCGGCTGCCCCACCATCCCCGAGCTGCAGCAGCGCGGCCAGTTCGTCCGCATCACCGGCGCCGGCCTCAAGGAGAGCCATCCCCACGACATCTATATCACCAAGGAAGCCCCGAACTACACCGTCAACGCCCATTAAGCGCACCGTACACCGGATCCCGCGCCATCACCGGAAGGAGTATCAGTTATCTTGAGAAGCGCAAAAATCATTGTGGACAGCGGCGGAGACCTCACCCCCGCCCTGTGCGAAACCCTCGGCGCCGTCACGGTGCCGCTGTCCATGCTGGTGGAGGACAAGGAGTATGTCGACAGCTTTGATCTCGATGTCGACGCCTTCCTCACCGCCTCGGAAAAGAGCAGGCAGGTCACCCGCACCGCCTGTCCCGCCCCCGCTGCCTATGCCGCCGCCTATGAGGGAGCGGAGGAGATCTATGTGGTCACATTGACCAGCAAGCTCTCCGGCTCTTACGCCGCCGCGATGGCGGGGAAGGAGCTGTGCGAAGCCCCGGAGAAGGTCCATGTCTTCGACTCCGGCAGCGCCGCCTCCGGCCCGCTGCTCGTCACCCTCGAGCTGCGCCGCCTGCTGGACGCCGGCCTGCCGCGTGAGGAGGTCATTCAAAAGACGCAGACCTTCATTGAGGAGATGCAGACCATCTTTGTCCTCGAGGACGTCAGCGCGCTGGTCAAAAATGGCCGTATGAGCCGCCTGGCCGGCAAGCTGGTGACCGCGCTCTCCATCCACCCCATCCTCGCCGCCGACCACGGCGAGATCGTCCAGCTGGACAAGGCCCGCGGCTCCGCCGCCGCCCTCCGGCGTCTCGCCGACCACGCCCTGCGCCTGCGGCCGGTCAGCAAGGGCCGCACCGCCTGCATCTCCCACTGCTTCAACCGGGAGGCGGCGGAGCAGCTCAAGGCGCGGCTGGAGGAGCTGTGCGAATTCGACGAGATCCTCATCCAGCAGTCCCGGGGCCTCTCCTCCTTCTATGCCGGACGATACGGTGTCGTTTTGGCATTCTGATCCGGGAAAATCAGTCCGTTTGATCCTTTCGGGGCGTCGCGCAGGCGGCGCCCCTTTTTGTGCCTCTTGACAAATGAATCCTACAGATGTAATATATAGAATGACATTCTACAACTGACGTCTCGTAAAGAACAAAGGGAGGCCGACCATGCGCAACCTCTGGGAATTCCTGCTGCAAACCGCAAATCTCACCCTTGTGGCCCTGTTTTTGCTGCTGCTCAAGCGCCTGCTGCGCCACAATTTGCCGCCCCGCTGGCAATACGGCATCTGGGGACTCTTTGCCCTGCGCGCCCTGCTGCCCGCAAGCGCCCTGCGTCAGGTGCTGCTGCCGCTCTCCTGGCCGCTGGAGCTGGCCCGTCTCGCCGTCGAGCGCCGCTTTCCCGGCCGCTTTACCGACCTTGCCGCCCCCATCGCCCCCCGCCACCCGCTGCCGCAGCTGACCGCCCTGCCGCACAGTCTCACCGACTGGCTGTTTGTCC
>JAFQKL010000193.1 GCA_017396965.1 Clostridia bacterium | reverse complement strand
GTACCGCGCCTACATGGAGCGCACCCCCAAGACCGCCCACATCAAGCAGTACGTGGGTCACGGCCCCCTGCGCCGCGCCGTGATGGGCACGGAAAACCGCGCTCCCACCCGCGCTGAGCTGGACAGCATGAAGGCCATGCTCCGCGAGGCCATGGAGAACGGCGCCATGGGCATGACCACCGGCCTCATCTATCCTCCCGGCGGCTTCTCCAAACAGGACGAGCTCACCGAGCTGTGCAAGGTGGTGGCCGAGTACAACGGCGTCTACGCCACCCACATGCGTGAGGAGGGCGACCTCGTGGTGGAATCGGTACGCGAGGCCATCGAGACCACCCGTGACGCCGGCTGCCGGCTGGACATCTCCCACCACAAGGTGTGCGGCCACAAGAACTGGGGCAAATCCAAAGAGACCCTCGCCCTCATTGATGAGGCCAACGCCGCCGGCCATCAGGTCGCCTTTGACGTCTACCCCTACACCGCCTCCATGACCTCCCTCTCCGCCTGCCTCCCCCTCACCGAATTCGTCTATCCCAAGGAGGAGCGCGTCGCCCGTCTGCGTGACGGCGCCACCCGCGCGCTCATCCGCGGTCAGATGGAGCGAGGTGAAGTGCTCAAATTCTCCCAGCTGACCGGGTTTGACAAGATCCTGCTCATCTACTGCAGCAAGACCCCCCAGCACAACGGCAAAACCATCGCCGCGCTGGCGCAGGAGCTGGGCATCGACCCCTACGATGCCTTCTTCGACATTCTGGCCGACAACCAGTACACCGTCTCCGCCACCTTCTTCACCATGTGCGATGACGATCTGTGCAATATCTTCTGCCATGAGCGCGCCATGCTGGGCACCGACGGTCTTGTCTACGCCATGAACACCCCCACCCATCCCCGTGGCTTCTGCTCCTTCCCCCACGCCATCGACTTCTTCGTCAAGCAGAAGAAGCTCCTCTCTCTGGAGAGCGCCATCCGCAAGATGACCGGCTTCACTGCCGACTGGCTGAGTGTGAAGAACAAGGGTTATATCAAAGAGGGCTATGACGCCGACCTGGTCATCTTCGACTATGCCGCTGTCGCCGGCGGCTTCACCTACGCCCAGCCCATCCGCCCCAATCCCGGCATCGAGTACGTCATCGTGGACGGCCGGATCGTCTGGCAGGACGGTGCCCTCACCGGCGCCGCTCCCGGCCGCTTCCTCCCCCACGGTCTGTGAGCAGAAAGGAAAAGGTTTATGTCTGATCAAAAAGTTCTGGGCATCATCGGCGGCATGGGCCCCGCCGCCACCGTGGATCTGTTCGGCAAGATTGTCTCCCACACCAAAGCCGCCTGCGATCAGGAGCACATCCACATCCTCATCGACAATGCCCCCTCCATCCCCGACCGCAGCGCCGCCATCCGCCGCGGCGAGGACGCACCCGGCCACGCCATCCTGGCCTGCGCCCGCCGTCTGGAGTCCGCCGGTGCCGACGTTCTCATGATCGGCTGCAACACCGCCCACTACTTCCACGATTTCGTGCAGCAGGGCGTGGGCATCCCCATCCTCCACATGCCCCGGGAGACCGCCAGAGAGATCGCCCGCCGGGGCTACACCGCCGCCGGCGTTCTGGGCACCTCCATGACCATCCAGATGGGTCTGTACAACCGGGCGCTGGAGGCCGAGGGCGTCACCCCCGTGGAACCCGACGAGGAGGGGCGCGAGCTGCTGATGGATCTGATCTACAACGGCGTGAAGGCGGGGCGCACCGACTTCGATCTGGCCCCCCTTCTGGCCAAAATGGAGGACATGAAAGCGCGCGGCGCCCAGTGCTTCATCCTGGGCTGCACCGAGCTGCCCGTGGCTTTCGCCAATGCCGACACCGGTTTCGATCTCATCGACCCCACCAACGTGCTCGCCTGCGCCGCCATCCGCGCCGCGGGATATGAGGTCATCTGACCCAAAACCAACAAAGAACGCCGCCGGATGCCTATGCATCCGGCGGCGCTTTTATTTCTTTGAGATTTACTCGGGTCTGGCCAGCAGAAGGCCGTTGGGATCCACCTCTTCGCGCAGGATGCGCAGCTCCTCATCGGTGGGCTCGGGGGTGATGGGCACGCCGCTCAGGTCGCCCAGCTCGAAGCCGGTGGACTCGATGACCTCCTCGGCGGTCACGCCGGGGTGGATGGAGCGGACGTAGATCATGCCCTCGTCATCAAAGGCAAAGACGCACTTGGGGGTGTAGATGTACTTGGGGCCGCCGCCCTTCAGACCGAGGGCACGGCGGCCTGCCGCGCCGCCCATC
>JAFQKL010000192.1 GCA_017396965.1 Clostridia bacterium | reverse complement strand
CAACGAGGCGGACTCCCGCCTCAAGGGGGCGGCGGAGAAATACCTGAGCAGTCCACCCGCCGCCCACCCCGCCGGCTGCGCCGTCCCCTTTGCCGACAGTCCCTTTGACACGGCGGACATCGGCAAGCGGGTGTATCTCGATCTCATCCACACGGCGACCCGCTATGTCCATATCATGACCCCCTATCTGGTGATCGACAGCGAGCTGCTGGAGGGCCTCAAGTTCGCCGCCCGGCGGGGGGTGGATGTCGCCCTGATGCTGCCCGGCAAGTCGGACAACCGGCTGCTGCAGACCGGTGCCGTCAGCTACTACCGCGAGCTGCTGGAGGCGGGGGTGCGGCTGCTGATTTTTGAACCGGGGATGCTGCACGCCAAAACCTGCGTGGCCGACGACCGCCGGGCGGTGGTGGGGACGATCAACATGGATTACCGCAGCCTGTACCTCAATCTGGAAAACGCCGTCTATTTCACCGACTGCCCCGCCGTGGCGGAGGTGGAGCGGGATTTTGAGACCTCCCTTGCCGACTGCCACCCGCTGACGGAGGCGGAGGTGCAGAGGATCCCGCTGATGCGGCGGCTGGGCAGCCGTGTGCTGCGGCTGCTGGGGCCGATGCTGTAGGGAAGACCGCTGTTTTTGGAGTTGCCATTTTGGAGCCTGTCTTTCATGAAAGGCGGGGGCTTGCTTCGGTGGATGGAGCAGCCCCCGCCTTGACGGTGCAGCGCCCCTTCTTCGTCGTCCCACGAAGCCCAAACAAAAAACCTTACGAAAGCGGGCGGACATCTCGACGTTTCTTCTTTCTTGTGGTATACTGGCAGAGTATGAATTCACGAGAGGGGCGTTTTCTATGGGCCTGCCGGAGCAGGGCAACGCGACAAGACATCTCTGTATCGGTCTGCTGGCCCACGTCGATGCCGGCAAGACCACCCTTTCGGAGGGGCTGCTGTTTCGTGCCGGGGTCATCCGCCGCTTAGGGCGGGTGGACCACCGCAATACCTTTCTCGACACCTTTGAGATCGAGCGTCAGCGCGGCATCACCATCTTCTCCAAGCAGGCGGTGCTGCGCACCCCCGGCTTCTCGGCCACGCTGCTGGACACGCCCGGCCACGTCGACTTCGCCGCCGAGATGGAGCGCACGCTGGAGGTGCTCGACTGCGCCATCCTCGTCGTCTCCGCGCCGGAGGGGATCCAGAGCCACACCATGACGGTCTGGCAGCTGCTGCGCAAGCGGCGGATCCCCACCTTTCTCTTTGTCAACAAAATGGACCTCCCCGGCGCCGACCGGGCGGAGATCCTGCGGCTGCTGAACAAGGAGCTG
This sequence comes from Clostridia bacterium, assembly GCA_017396965.1. GTDB lineage: Bacteria > Bacillota > Clostridia > Oscillospirales > Feifaniaceae > Galloscillospira. The sequence continues at coordinate 2,840 of JAFQKL010000192.1, read as the reverse complement.
GGCGGCGGCTTCGCCGATTTTTCGAGCTTCGATGAGGAGGTGGCGGCATCGGTGGATGAGGAGCTGATCGAGCAGTACCTCGCCACAGGCCATCTGGAGCGCGAGTCACTGCGCCGCGCCGTGGCGGAGTGCCGCATCTTTCCCACTTACTTCGGTGCCGCCCTGAAGCTCGAAGGGGTGGACGAATTCCTCGCCGGGCTGGAGGAGCTGGCCCCGGGGATTCCCGCCGCGGCGGCGGAACAGCCGTTTGGGGCGAAGGTGTTCAAGATTTCAAGAGACGATCAGGGCGCCCGGCTGACCCATCTCAAGGTGACCTCGGGGCGCCTGCGGGTGCGGGAGCAGCTGGAAGGGCCTGACTGGAAGGAGAAGGTCACGGGGCTTCGCCTCTATTCGGGTGCGAAGTTCACCCCGGTGGAGGAGCTGGGCCCCGGTGAGGTGGGGGCGGTGGTCGGCCTCTCCCGCACCGCCCCGGGGCTGGGGCTGGGCGTGGAGGCGGCGGGGCAGGACCCGACGCTGGAGCCGGCCCTGATCTATCGTCTGCTGCTGCCCCCCGGCATGGAGGTGCAGACGGCGCTGCCCAAACTCCGTCAGCTGGAAGAGGAGGAGCCGCAGCTCAAAGTGGAGTGGGACGAGCGTCTCGGCGAGATCCGCCTCGCCCTGATGGGTCAGGTGCAGCTGGAGATCATCACCCAGCTGCTGAAGGAGCGGTTCGACATGGAGGTGTCCTTCGACGAGGGCAGCATCCTCTACCGCGAGACGATCGCCGCCCCGGTGGAGGGGGTGGGCCACTATGAGCCGCTGCGTCACTATGCCGAGGTGCATCTGCTGCTCGAGCCGGGGCAGCGGGGCAGCGGTCTGCGCTTCGCCACCGCCTGCAGTGAGGACGAGCTGGGGCGCAACTTTCAGCATCTGGTGCTCACCCATCTGCGGGAGAAGCAGCACCTCGGCGTGCTCACCGGCTCGCCGATCACCGATCTGACCATCACCCTCATGTCCGGCCGCGCCCATGTCAAGCACACCGAGGGCGGCGACTTCCGCCAGGCCACCTGGCGGGCGGTGCGGCAGGGGCTGATGCAGGCGGAGTCGGTGCTGCTGGAGCCGTGGTATGACTTCACCCTCACCCTCCCCTCCGGCTCGGTCGGCCGCGCCCTCACCGATCTGCAGCGGATGGGCGCGGAGATCGACCCGCCGATGATTGAGGGGGACGACGCCCGCCTCACCGGCAGCGGCCCAGTGGCGGCGCTGCGGGGGTATCACAGCGAGGTGCTGGCCTACACCCGCGGGGTGGGCCGCTTTGTCTGCACCATGAAGGGCTACGCGCCCTGTGCCGACCCCGACCCTGTCATCGAGGCGATTGGCTACCGGGCGGAGAACGATCTGGCGAATCCGGCCGACAGCGTCTTCTGCAGCCACGGCGCGGGGGTGACGGTCAAGTGGAACGAGGTGGAGCAGCATATGCATCTGCCCTCCGTGCTCGCGCCGCTCAAGGAGGAGGAGCCGATCGTCCAGCGCGCCGCCCGCTACGCCGCCCGCGTGGCCAGCGACAAGGAGCTGATGGCCATCTTTGAGCGCACCTACGGCCCCATCCGCCGCGACGAGCGCACCGCCCTGCGCACCCCGAAGCCGGTGAAGAAGGAGCCCTCCCCCCAGAACTACCGCGGCAAGGCGGGGCCGACGGGGCCGGAGTATCTGCTGATCGACGGCTACAACATCATCCACGCCTGGGACGATCTGCGCGCCCTGGCGGAAAAGAGCCTCGACCTCGCCCGCTCGCGGCTGATCGACCGCCTCTGCAGCTATCAGGGCTACCGGCAGACGCCGGTGATCCTGGTGTTCGACGCCTGGCGGGTGAAGGGCAATCCCGGCTCGGTGGAGCAGGTGGGCGGCCTCTCGGTGGTGTACACCAAGGAGGCGGAGACGGCGGATATGTATATTGAAAAGGTGACCCACGAGATCGGCCGCAAGCACCGCGTGCGGGTGGCGACCTCGGACGGGCTGGAGCAGATCATCATTTTAAGCCACGGGGCCTTGCGCGTCTCGGCCGGCGCCTTCCGCAAGGAGGTGGAGGTGGTGGAGAAGACGATTGCTTTGTTTTTACGGAAAAACTGATGTTTTTCGGACTCTGGTTTTGGTTTGGGGCCGTTGTAACGATCGTTTTTTGCTTTGAATCCGTTTTGGACAAGAAAAAACCGACGGCAGATCCCTTGAGCGGGATCTGCCGTCGGTTTTTGTTTTGCATTGGAAAACACTCAAAAAAACAGTTGCGTGATGTGTCGGAATTTGTTATGATAAGAATGGTATCCGCAAGGATACCGGGCGCCGCGCCCGGGAAAGAGGGACGTGGGTGGTTTTTGCTCCGGCCGAGCCTCCGTGAAGGGAGGTGAAGCCATGAAGTTTACGATTACGATCGAGATCGGGGACCATGTGTTCCGGTTTACCTATCGCAAGAGTAAAGCAAAAACCGCCACTCCGAAACAGTGACGGTTTTTTGAATAAAAAGAACCTGTGAACGGTCGGAGCGAAAACCACAGTCCCTCAGGGCACGGCGCTCTTTCCTTTTATAGTGTAGCACGATCGCCCGCCCCTGTCAAGGGAGAGGGCGGGGCGTCCCTTTTTCCTTTTGGACTGACGGCTTCCAACTACATCAGTTTCACCAAACATTGATTCGAACAGAAAAATATGATAAAGTGAACCCGAAAGATAAATAAGAATTGGTAGGTGAACAGATGACGAAGCATATAGCAAATATACTCACGGGTTGTCGTATTTTCGGCAGTATTTTGTTGCTGTTCTTTCCTGTATTTTCTTTAGGCTTTTATATCACATATCTCATATGCGGT
>JAFQKL010000191.1 GCA_017396965.1 Clostridia bacterium | reverse complement strand
GTATCTCCGAAGAGTGGCGTTCATATCTATGGTTTCCACCAAAAAAATTCGGGGTCCAAAAACCCCGCAAACGCTAGATACGGGCGGCTTTCCGCCGCCCGTATCTAAAGTGAGCATCAAACCTGGTGACCCATCGGAGATTCGAACTCCGGACACCTTGATTAAAAGTCAAGTGCTCTGCCGGCTGAGCTAATGGGTCTTAAGCTTGATTATTATAACAGATGCCGGCAAAAATGTCAATGATTATTTCTAAAGTGGGTTCAGAAATGGGAAAAAGGGGGTACGCAGGATTGGCAGTGCGTGTTCCGGCGGGGATTGCCTTGCCGACAGAGGGCATGGAGGCTCAGGGGCGGTTCCCGCTCTGTTCCTCCTGCTTCATCAGTGCGGCGTAGCGGAGCATCTGCTTTCTGGAGGAGACGCCCAGCTTTTGCAGGATGTTGTGGTTGTGGAACTTCAGGGTCCCCTGCTTGATGCCGGCCAGTTCGAGGATCTCTTTGGCGGCTTTGCCCTCGAGGTACCAGCGGAAGATCTCCCGCTCGGTGGGGGTCAGCTCCTGCATTCCGCTGAGGAAGTGGCGGTAGTCGTCGGGGTCGATCTCGGTCTTGCGGGAATAGGCGAGGCGGTCGAGCTCCTTTTTGACCTCCGAGAGATCCGCCTGTGCCTTGGCATACTCCTCGCGGGCCTTTTCCCAGACGTGGCAGGCCTGCTCATACTCCTGCTGCAGACGGACGTTTTCGCTCTGCACCGTGCGGTTCTCCTGCGCCAGAGCGTGGAGGGAGTCCTCGTGGCGGCGGTCCTGCTCGGCGAGAAAGACGAAGAGATCGTTGATCTCGGGGACGGAGGACTGCGCCTCGCGGCGGCGGTCGGATTTGATCTGCTCGAGTCCCTGCAGGATGGGCGTCAGGTAGCGGCGGCTGAAGAACAGGCAGCAGCTGACGGCGAAAAAGAGGATCAGCGCCCAGAGCATGGCGTTTTGCAGGGTGGCTTCCATCACCTCCCTGTCGTAATCCGCCTTGGGAATGATGGCGGCAAGGGTGAAGGGGCGGTTGTTGGGGGTCAGGGTGAGCTGTCTCCGAATGCCGAGGTAGGATGTGCCGTCGCCGGAGAAGCGAAGCAGGCCGTGACCGGCTTCCTCCGTGTGCAGCATCCCCTTCGGCTCCAGATAATAGCCGTCTGAAACCCCGCAGCTCAGCCCTGCGCCGGCTTCCACCGTGCGTCCCGTGCCCTCGCTCATAAGGCAGATGAGGCGGGGGAGCTTGGTGGGCTGGGCATGGTAGGTGCGAAAATAGCTGGTGCTGACCTCATAGCCGCAGATGCCGTAGAGGGTCCCGTCGCTGCCGACGATCGGGACCGCCATCAGCATCGCCTGTTCCGATGTGCCGGGCAGGGTGAATCGGTCGGTGAGACGGTAGCCCTCCTCCGGGGGCAGGGAGGCGAGGGGGAGGAACTCGCTGTAGTTCGGGAAGAGATCAATCCGGAATTCCAGCCGCCATTTTCGGTGGGGCATCACTCCGTGCCGCTTGCCGACCTCGGCCAGGCCGCGGTAGAGCTGGATGCTCTTGTCCGACGTCTTGTAGCCGCTCTGCTGGAGGTAGAGGCCGGTGCGGGAGAGGGCCGCGTTGGGGACGGTGCTGTTGATCGTCGCTTCCAGCATGACAAAGACACCGGAGCAGTTTTCCTGCAGCAGCCGTTGACGCAGCGGCTCGATCAGCGAATCCTGCAGCGCGGCGATGCTCTCTGCGGCGTCGCTCAGCTGCGCAAAGGTGAGGCCGCGGTCGGCGAGATGGCGCTCCACCTGGGCGGCGGTGTCCTCCGCCAGCTCGATGCCGGCGGCGGCGAGGCGTTGAAAGTGGGTGTCGACATCTTTTTCAAAGCCCTCCATCTGCACATCCAGTGAGGCGTAGGCATTTTTCCCGGTGTTGTCAAACCGGCCGAGCAGGAACAGGCCCGCCACCAGTGCCAGCAGGAGCAGCAGGGCGAGCAGCAGCATATAGCCGAACAGCTTTCGCTTCATCGACCATTCGGCATATCGAAGGGCGGGTGGCATACGCATGGACTTCCCTCCGCCTCACGAAACGGCGCAGAAGAGCTTCCAGGTCTCCTCGGCAAGCAGCTCCACGCTCTCCCCCTGCTGCGCCCGCTCTTCCAGGCTCCCGCTCTGCTCCCGCAGCGCGTCGTACAGGGCGTTCACCCGGTCGTAATAGCCGCCGAAGGCGGGGCGGACGACGGGGGTATAGCCCTCCCGCATGGTGCGGATGGCGGAGAAGAGGCTGGCATAGCCGGCATCGGGGAAGTCGTAATTGTCGATCGCCGAAAACGCATCGTTGCTCACCGGCATATAACCGGTTTCCACCACGAAATCGAGGTTGCGCTCCCCCTCCGTCAGCCAACGCACAAAGCAGGCGGCAGCCTCAGCCTTGGCTTCGGTGGTGCGGGTGGCGCAGAGGCCGACGCCGGTCATGGGCATAAACTGCTCCCCGTCGCCGGTTTTGGGCAGGGGCAGCACCTTGAGGGCGGTGGGCTCGGAGGTGTTGTCGGGATAGGTGACGGTATCGTTGTAATAGGTGATGGCGGCGGTGGAGCCGATGCCGGAGAGGGTTTCGCCGGTCATGACCTGGGTGTTGGAATACTGGTCGGCGACGGCGATGTGGCCCTGCACCAGCGGGCGGGCGAACTTGAGCCACGACGCGCGCAGCGCGGGGCTCTCTGTGTCGTACCAGCCGTCCTCGGTGTAGATCAGCTCCCCTTCCCCGGACATCACATCGAATTCCACATGGCGGATCAGGTAGTCAAAGGCGCAAAAAGGCTTGCCGCCGGACCATTCGTGGTAGCGGGCGGCCGCGTCAAAGAAGCCCTCCCAGGTGGAGAGCATCGCCTCGGTCACCCCGGTGTCCGCCGAGAAGCGGGCGAACTGGGAGCCGTTTAAGAAGAGGGCATAGGTGGATTTGGAGAGGGGGAACACCGCCAGCTTGTCCCCCATGCGGCCGTCCTCCACGAATTCAGGCACAAAGCCTGCCAGCTCTTCCTCGCTGAAATACTCGCCCCAGTCGAGCAGCATCTCCGTGCCGAGGTCGGCGGCGGTATTGGTGTGGGCGGAGAACAGGTCGGGCATCTCGGGCGCGTCGGGCGCGCCGGAGGCCGCCTCCTGCAGCATCGCGCCTATCCGCGAGGTGCTGGTGACGTTGGTCACCGAGATGAGAATCCCCTTTTCCCGGCCGAGGGTGGTGTTGAACTCATCCACCAGCCGGTTCATGGGAGAGTCGGCCTGCTCACCGTAGACGTGCCAGAGGGTGAGGGTGACGGGATCGTCGGGGTCAAGTGCCGTAGTCTCTCTGCATCCCGCAAGGGAACACAGAATCAGCAGAACAGACAAAAGGATTGAAAGGGATCGTTTCATAAAAATCCTCCTAAAACGGACTTCCCGACCCTTTTTTCCGCCTGATTGATGCAAAAACAGCAGAAAAATGCCCGTCATCCCTACCTTTTGGGGGTTTGGGTAGGGGACAAAACAGAGAAAATCCGTATAATAATAGCCGCAGGGACGCTGCAAGGAGGGGATAGTCCGTGCCTTCGCTCGAAAAACCCGGGGGTCCCCCTTTGCATCGGATGCGCACACTCGCGATGCAAAGCCCTCTGCTGCCGCGCCAACGTACGCAGAGGCCGCCCCGATGATTTTTTTATTATATCATTTTCAAGCCGACTCAGTCAACGGGCGGCCCGTTTCGGGCTGTTCGCAGCGAAAGGAGGAGCTGCTGTGGAAGACAGGAAGACGGCCGGTTACAAAGTCCTCCCTGTCGCAGAAGGACTTTGTTTTCAATTCTTTTGCGACCTGTCCGGCGCCAAGGCCTGTACCACCCAGCCGGTGTCTGCCGAAACCCCGGAGCAGGCACTGGCGCTGGCCTGGGACAGGGAGGGGCGGATGGAGTTCAACCACTGCGGCAACTGCGGCCGGTGGGTGTCGGACGCCATGTTCAACGCCGATGTGCTCGAATGTGTCGCCTGCTCCCCCTGGGAGGAGCTGCCGCGGTATTGTCCCCGGTGCGGGAAAAAGCTGTCTGCGGCGGGGCAGCACTGCCCCAAATGCGGCGCGCCGGTGCGGGATGAAGGGAGGTAGCGGGATGCCGGATCATCAGACCACACACCTTGCGCGTCTGGCCGCCATGCGACAATTCGGGTTCGGGCCGGAGGTGATGAAGGGGATCAAGGTCTGCCGCGTCTGCGGATGCACCTGCTCCGCCGGGGCGCGCAGCTGCAGGGAATGCGGCGCCGTGCTGCCGCGGGAGACGCTTTTTGATCTCTACAAGGCGCGGCACCTGTACTGCCCGGCCTGCGACACGGTGGTTGCCCGGAGCGCGATCTTCTGTCCGCAGTGCGGCAAACGGCTGCGAACCGGGCAGGCGGTGCCCTTTTCCATCAAAAATCGGCTGTTTATGAAGGAGAAGTAGAAATGGGACTGTTTGGAAAATTATTTGAAAAGAAGACGTGCTCTGTCTGCGGCGGAGAAATCGGGCTGCTTGGAAACCGCAAGCTGGAGGACGGCAATCTGTGCAAGGACTGCGCTGCGAAGCTCTCCCCCTGGTTTGAGGACCGGCGGGGCAGTACGGTGGATGAGATCCGCGAGCAGCTCGACTACCGCGAGGCCAACCGTGACAAGGTGGCCGCCTTCCGCACCACCCGCACCCTGGGGGAAGACACCAAGCTGCTGCTGGATGAGGACGCCGGCACCTTCCTGGTCACCGACGCCCGCGATCTGAGGGCGGCCAACCCCGATGTGCTGAAGTTCTCCGACGTCACCGGCTGCATCCTTGATATCGACGAAGACCGCATCGAGATCATGCGGGAGAACGAGGAGGGCGAAGAGGTCAGCTACCGGCCGCCCCGCTATACTTACGAGTACGATTTTTACATCACCATTCAGGTGCGTCATCCCTATTTTGACGAGATCCGCTTCCGCCTCAACGACACCACGGTGACGATCGAGCCGGACGCCGCGCCGCAGATGGGCATGGGGCATCCGAGACCCGGCGGCCCCGGGAGACCGCATCGCCCCGGCGGCCCCGGTGGTGCGGGCATGGCGAGAATGGCGGGCGGCGGTATGAGTCCGCAGCAGGATCCGCAGTACCGTCGCTATCAGGAGATGGGTGAGGAGATCCGCGCGGTGCTGCTGCAGATCCGTCAGCAGACCCGGGAGAACGCGGCGGCCGCGGCGATGCCGAAGGCCGCGGTGACCTGTCCCTTCTGCGGCGCCACCACGACGCCCGATGCCGCCGGATGCTGCGAATTCTGCGGCGGAGCGGTCGGACGATGAGGGGCTTCGGCGGGCTCGCCGCTCTGGTGTCGGCCGTGCTGCTGCTGTTTGGCGGCTGCTCGGACGCCGGGCAGACGGAGGCCCCGATGGAGATCAGGGCGTTTTCCTTTTCCCACCGGGGGATGTCTACGGGGGACTGTTATCTCTATCAGGTCTCCCGGGAATCTGACGGCGTGAGACTGTACACGGAACAGCTGTTTGCCGGCGGGGAGATCGTGGATGTGCGGATCGACGACCCCGTGCTGGAGCAGCTGAATGAGATTGCGGAAAAATATGCCCTGCGCAAGTGGGATGGGTTTGACAAGACCGACAGCAGCATACTCGACGGCACCGGATTTACGCTCTCGATCACGCTGGCGGACGGCAGCGCCGTCTCCGCGAAGGGCAGCAACCAGTTCCCCGAGGGATACTCCGAGGCCAAGGAGGAGATCTGCGCCCTGTTTGAAGGGCTGATCGGGCAGTACCGGCAGCCGGAGCCCCCGGAAGACGAGGAGCCGGCATTCCACGCCGTCACCGACGGGACGGGGTTGCTATGGTCGGAGGAGCTTGACCGCTTGAGCCGCGAGGTGTTGCCGGCGCTCACCGAAACCTACGGCATCGACCTGCGGGTGGATCTGCTCACCGACCTCAGCGGATATGCCGATCTGGCGTCGGCAGCGGAAGGGATCTACCGCGAGCGCGGCTACGGCAGCGACGGCGGCAACGGGGTGACGCTCACCCTGCTGCTCAACGTGGAGGGCGACGGGGTCTCCCTGCTGGAATCGCTTCCTTACGCCGCCGGTGACAGCTGGGAGCTGACCACCAGTGCCACCTGGAACGTCTGCCGCAACTACGATCTCTGGCTCGCCCCGGAGCTCTGGTCGGGGAATCTCGAGCATGATCGGGTGCTGCTGGCGGGCGCGGTCAACGACATGGCCACGGGGATCGAGAGCTTTGTCCTCGCCGGCGGCGTGCATTCGACCATCTGGAGTCCGGTGACCGGGAGCCGGGTGGTTCCTGAGGACAACGTGGACGCGGTAGGCCGGTGAGCGGGCGCAGGTTTGTTTTTGAGGCGACTACTCCCCTGCCCTGCCGTGCGGTGGGGTTGCGGGGTCAGAAACAGGGGGAGACAACGGCCCCCGACAAAAAGGATGTGACCGTTATTATGAAGAAGTTTTTTGCTTTGCTTTTGGTTTCGGCCCTCTGTGTCGCGCTGTTTGCCGGCTGCAGCAGCGGCGGCGAACAGCCGCAGCAGCCGGAGGAGCCGGAGAGCGGCGGTCAGGGGGCTGCCGCACCCCAGGTCCCCGGCGAGGTGTTTGACGCCGGCCGCGTCCGCGCGCTGGTGCCGGAGGGGTGGAAGGGCTTCCCCCAGAAGGATCCCTTCTCCGATCAGGAGGGGGCGACCGACCCCGACGTCATCAACATCTGCAAGGGGGCCACGAGCGATCTCGATCTGCTCAGCAAGCCCTTTGTGCGCATCGATTACTACGGCCCCGACACCCAGATGGGCGGCGGACTGAAGGACTGGTACTCGAACACCGAGGATCTCGCGCCCCTGCAGTGCGGTGGCTACACCTGGGAGGGCTTTACCACCACCGATTACGGCCTGATGGCGGTGCTGGTCACCGAGGACGGGGATCATCAGTATCAGGCCTCGGTTTACTTAGAGACTGACGACGGCAAAATCTCGCTCGCGGATGCCGATGTGCAGGCGATTCTCGCCAGCGTCGCCCCTTCGGACGGCTCGGGGAGCGGCGGCAGCTCCGCCCCTGCGGGCGAAGTTGTCCCCACCGCCGACTACAGCTGGTGGGACGACGACTGGTATGGCTGGTGGGCGCTGCGCAACGGCACCGGCATCTATCAGCAGCCGAGTGACATGGGCCTTGTCTGGGATGCCTATGCCGAGATCGATGTCTACAACGACAACACCGGCCGGGTGACGATCTGGGACACCGGAACCTCCAAAGATGAGGCGATGATCATCGCCTACGACATCACCTTTGAAGCGGGGATCTCCGACCTCGGCCGCCTGGTCAGCAGGCGGGTGGACTTCTTCCCCTATGGCAAGTGGAACGGCGGCATGGCGGCAGACACCATGAGCGAGCGGGAGGTCGGCTGGACGGTTGACCCCGCCGACTCCACCGTCAGCCACTTTGAGAAGATGATCGAGATCAAGGGGCACTACATCTCCCCCGACAATCCCGGTGACAGCTTTGACTACTACATCTATTTGCGTCCCTGGGGGATTCTCTGGGACGACGTGAGAAACGGCAACACCGAGGGCTGTCTGCACAAGGATATGATGCCCCTCTATCACGACAACTGGTATGTCTCCCTGCTCAACCTCGGCCACGATCGTCCGCCCGTCAGCTTTAACGAGGGTGTGGACATCATCAACGACTACCTCGCCTCTCTGGAAAACGGCGGCGCAGCGACCGGCGGCGGTGCGCTTGATCCTGCCGCCAAGGCGGGGGCGGACGGCAAGGTGGACATGGCCACCCTCAAGGCGGGCCTCGCCTGGTGCAAGGAAAACGCCTCCTACGACACCCCCTATGACGTGATCGCCGCCCAGTTCGGCGTCCACGGCAAATCAATCGAGAGCCTCTTTGAGAACAACACCATCTACCGCTGGTGGGCCACCGAGGAAGCCCATGTGCAGATCACCTTCACCCTCGGCGCAGACGGCTCCGAGACCTGGAACGTCACCCAGTACAAGGGGCTTGACTGACCGACAAATCGACAGAAAGAAGGTTACTATTGATGAGACGAATGAGATTTTTCCCCCTGCTCGCCCTGCTGCTGGCCCTGGCACTCGTGATGCCGACCACTGCCCTGGCGGCGGATCCGCTCCCCGGCACCACACCCGAAAACGCTGAGATCGGCCAGATTTCGACCGACATCCCGAGCAATTACCCGTCGAACGACCGCAACGACACCCTCTTTGAGGGCTGGACGATGGACCAGCGCTTCACCCTTGCCGACCCCGCCCCCTGGAACCTCGCGGAGTTAAAGCAGGTGGTGGATGTCAAGGATCCGCGCAGCGTCGCCGCCTACTTTGTCTGGGCGGTCAACCGCATGGTGGACAACAGGGAGGACGGCATGGAGATGATGAAGTATCTCTTTGCCGACCTCGAGCCCTTCGGCAGAGGCTTCACCGAGGGCGGTCTCTCCGGTCAGGCCGGCTGGGACAGCTACTTTGACGAGCGCCTCACCGACCCCGACTACCGCTGGCTGCCCCGCGCCTACTTTTTGGGGGGCACGGCGGACAACGGCTTTGTCCCCTTCCGTCCGCTGATGATTTCGCTGGTCTACAACCAGGCGAACACCGAATCGGCCAACGCGCAGAGTCTCGCCCAGCTGGGCCGGCTCAACATTGTCTACACCGTGGAGAGCGAGGCGGGCGGCAACCGGGTGTCGATCACCCTCTCCCGCTTTGAGGGAAGCGACCGCTGGTATGTGACGAGCGGCGCCACCTCTGCTGCCCTCTTCTACGACCAGCGCAGCGCCCTCACGCCGGCGGAGGTCTCCCTCGCCGGTGTCACGGCGGGGGATCCCTCCACCACCGATGACCACACCGCCCGCTACGGCACCGACTTCGGCGACGACCCCGCCCCCGCCGCCCACGAGCACGAGTGGACGCCGATGAGAAACGACGCCAGCCACTGGAGCGAGTGCCTTGTCTGCGGCGAGTTCAAGGACGCTGCCGACCATGTCTTTGAGGGCGGCGTTTGCACCGGCTGCGGCCTGGAACAGCCGGCTGCGCCCGCTCACGTCCACGAGTGGATTCCGATGAGAAACGACGCCAGCCACTGGACCGAGTGCCTCACCTGCGGCGAGTTCAAGGATGCCGGCGACCACGTCTACGAGGGCGGCGCCTGCCTCGGCTGCGGCATGGCGGAGCCGGGGCTGCCCGGCAACTTCCCCTTCACCGATGTCTCTGACCGCGACTACTTCTTTGACGCCGTGGTCTGGGCCTACAACAACAACGTCACCAAGGGCAGCGGCGGCAGCACCTTCGGCCCCGCCGACAACTGCACCCGCGCCCAGGTGGTCACCTTCCTCCACCGCGCCGCCGGCAGCCCTGCCCCGGCCTCGACTGTACATCCCTTTGTCGACGTCCCGGCCGACGCCTGGTACCGCGACGCCGTCCTCTGGGCGGTGGAGCAGGGCATCACGGGCGGAACCGCCGCCGACACCTTCTCCCCCGATCAGGCCTGCAGCAGCGCCCACATCATCACCTTCCTCTTCCGCGCCACCGGCGGCGAGAACGGCTGGTATGAGGAGGCCCGCAGCTGGGCCGCGCAGCAAGGACTGCTGGAGGAGACAGGGCTGACCGTCTCCCCCGATGAGCTCTGCCCGAGAGGGGCCGTGGTCGCCTTCCTCTACCGCGTGTACGGCTGAGGTGCGGCGATGAAGAAAACTGACCACGCCCCGCAGCTGGGCATTGTACGGCCCGATCTGCAGGAAGAGTTTGTGCGGCTGGGGCGTTTGGCCGATATGCGTGCCGCCTGTCCGAATCCCGGCAACCGCAAGCAGTTTTCCCCCGGATGCTGTTTTTCCTGCGGCTGGAACCCGGAGGATCCCGCTCACCCGCCCAACTTCTGTCCCGAGTGCGGGCACCCCTTCCCCGACCCCGCCCGCACCGTGCGGGTGGGAGAACCCGAACCGACCCTGGAGGTAACCTGACATGAGTATTTTTGACAAGCTGAAGAAAGACGCGGCATCTGCCGTGACCAAGGCGGCGCAGTCCCTCGGCAGCACGCGGGAGACCTTTACCTTCGCCGCCCTGCCCGAGAGCCTTGCCGAGCTGCAGGCCCTGCCCGAGGCGGCGCTGGACACCCCCTTCCAGACGGCGGCCCTGTCGCTCTGCGCCCTCTGCGCCTACGCGGCAGACAAGCAGATCGGCACCGAGATGCTCAACTGGCTGAGAGGCCCCCGTCCCTTAAGCAACCAGGAGATCTCGTTTTTGAACGACCGCTTCCGCGACGGCAAGACCTACGTCCCCTTCTCCTACTTCAAGGGAGCGACGCCGGACAACGACTACACCCCCTCTGCCCCCTTCACCGTCACCTTCTTCACCAACGCCTACTCCGACGCCAACGAGGGCTACAAGAAGCTGCTGGTGGAGAGCGGCGGCGCCGACAATCCCCGTGAGATCGTGCTGCGGATGCGCGGCGACGGGAAGTGGTTCCTCTGGGACCAGTTCCTGCTGGTGGGCATCCGGGAGCCGAAGTCCGCCGATCCCTGGGCCTGAAGGCCGCCGAAGGAGGAGGTTCGATGAAGCGGATGGTATGGATCGCAGCAGGTCTGCTGGCGGTGGGTCTGCTGCTGGCGGGCTGCACCCTTCAGGGCGACCCACCCTCGCCGGAGGAGACCGATCCGGACGGCGGGGTGCAGCATGACAACAGTCAGGACGCCCCCAAGACCATCGAGTCCACCCTGATCATCGCCTTTCACTGCGACTTCTCCGCTTATCCCATGGATGAGGCGGACACCCGGCTGGCCGGTCGGGCCTTTCAGCTCGAGGCCACGCTGGAAAACGGGGCGGTGAAGGGGAGCTACTACGCCCACACCCGCTATGACGGAGAGAAGAAGACCTTTCGGGCGAGTCATGACTTTCTGAGCGCCCTGCAGAAGGTGGTGGCGAAACACGACTTGGCGCAGCACAACGGCCTGAGCTACCGGGTGTCCGGCCTGCCTGAGGGCTACGGTGCGAAGCTGTCGGTCACCTATGCCTCCGGGGAATCCATCCATGCCTCTAACAACCAGAGCTGCTTTTTGTCCTTTGACGCCATGGAGGCGCTGGAGGCGCTCTTCCTCTCGCAGGTGGAGCCCTTCCCCGCGCCGCTTGATCTCACGGTGGAGGAGGCGCTGGTGACGGAGGAAGTCGGCGGACGCGTGCTGACTATCCGCTATCCTGTTCTCACCCTGGGGTACCCCCACTGGGACGGCAGCTACCGCGGCGGGGAGGGGCATTTCGCCCTCGATGCCGCGCTGGAGGCGTACAACCGGGGGATCCGGATGGACCAGGAGGCCCTGCTCAAGTACACCCTTCGCCCGACGGCGGAGCAGGGGGCGGACGGCGGCTCGGCGGATCTCTGTTCGCTGGCCGATGTCTTTGTGACCCGCTGCGACAGCCGGGTGGTCTCCTTCTATGAGGCTTTGACCCAGCGAACCGGTCTGATCCCGGAGCAGCAGTACCGCAGAGCCTGCAACTTTGATACGGGAACCGGGAAAACACTGTCCTTTGCCGATGTCTTTTCCGATCCGGCCGCCCTGCCGGAGCTTCTGGCGGAGGCGTTCGCGGCGGCAGACCCCGACCTTGCGGCGGCGGATGCGATGGCGGATCGCATCGCGCAGTCCATCGCGCAGAACGACGGAGTGGTCTGCTTTGCCCTGACCAAGGGCGGAGTTCACTTCTTCGCCGAGAAAAACCCCCTGGGCGGGCCGGTAGGCATCGTCCATGCCATGCTCTCCCATTGGGACCACCCGGAGCTGGTCAAGGCGTACTACCGCCCTGCCGCGAAGACCTGGATGACGCGGCTCGAGTACGACACCGACTATCTCCTGATCGACGGCACCCCCCTGCGGATGAGCTGCTCTCTCCCGGATGCGGGGAGTGCAGCCATTGAGTGGACGGTGACCGTCAACGGGAGAACCTGCACGGAGCTTTTTTACGGCAGCGCCCCGCCGTGTCGACTGGTGCAGACCGGCAGTGAGGCGAATCTCGACCGCAGGGCCTTCCTCTATGTGGAGGAGCAGGCGGGAGCTGTCGGCCCTGACACCCGGATTTATGAGGTGACAAAGGGCGGGCTGACCCTCTGCGGTCAGGTGGATGCGGCAGTCTGCAGGGACTCGGGCTGCAACCCGGAGCAGCTGCTGATGACCTGCGGCGACGGCGTTCTCTCCGGCCACGCCCCGCTGATCCCCTACGGACTCTTCCGCATCGGAGAGGACGGGCTGCCCGTGCCGATTCAGGAGGACGAGTTTGGCCTCCAGGGCCCCACCCTTG
>JAFQKL010000021.1 GCA_017396965.1 Clostridia bacterium | reverse complement strand
TTGCCGTCGAAGGCCACCTTGACGTTGGTTTTGCCGCTGGTGCCGGTGCCGCTCTCGTCATACCAGAAATAGTAGCCGTCCTTCGGCTCGATGGTCAGTTCCAGCAGAACCTCGGTGCCGGCATTGTACAGGGGCAGCTTGTCGCCGGGGTAGTAGTTGACCATCTCCCGGTAGATGGTCGCCTCGGTGACCTTATAGTTGGCGCCGGCGGGCGCTGTGATCTCCGGGAAGATGCCGCCGCCCACAAAGGCATGGCTGGCGGTCAGCCGAACATTCTGGGTGATGACCTCAGGCATGACCACCGTGATCGTTTTGGATCTGCTGTGCTTGTGCTCCCGGGCGGGCACCTCATTCTGATCCCACCCCGATCTGGGGTTGTGAATCGTTAACGTACCCGGCTTGAGAAATGTGACCGTATCCATCAGATGCGCATCGCCTACGGACTTTCCTTCGACTTCCACCATGGATTCGTCGCTGAAGCTGATGCCGTTGGAGTGGCAGCTGTTATAGTTGCAGTCGCAGTTTCCAATAATACTGATGATTTGGGCTGAATCACCCACATAATAGATGCTCGCCGCGGAGGCTTCCATGGCCATACCGGGGAGCAGGGCCAGCGCCATGGCAAAGCAGAGCATAAGGCTCATCCATCTGTTTCGTTTCATCGTTTTCATCCTCTCTTTCGTTTCGGGAAGGGTTATCCTTTCGCAGAAACATCGGAACAGCCCCTCTTGGCCAGGCGTTCCGAGGTGCATTTTGCGCCGGGGCCGGGCGGCGTCTCACAGCCGGCGGCCCAGGTGACGAACCAGGTCACCACCAGCGAAAGCAGCAGCCAGAAGCCCAGCGCCGCCCAGAACAGGACGATGGAGAGGCCCTTAAACAAGTGGAGTGCCAGCAGGATCCCTGCCAGCAGCAGCCATTCCACCTGCAGCAGCAGGTTGACGGCATAGGCTTTGAGAAAGCCGGAAGAGGAAATCTTGCGTTCGCTCATCATACGCCTCCTTTCGGGGGCAATGTCTTCCTGTGTCGGTCGTCCCTCTACTCCTCGTCGTACTGGAAGAGGACATACGCATCCTCAGAACTCCGGTCTGCGAGGTGCGCGGCCAGATAACTGCGGTAGGCGGGACTGTTTTTCGGAAGCTTAAAATAGTCGGTCATAAAATACGCATAGTTGCCCACCGGCTCCCCGGTGGTGCTCTGCGCACCGTAAAAATAGCCGTCGATCAGCACGATCTCCCACGATCCTTCCCAGAGGATCCGGTCACCGTCCTTCAGGGTCAGGGTATCCCTTGTAAAACAGAGGGTCTGGTTCGACGCCGGATCAATCCAGAGCTTATCGAGATACTCCTCTTTGGGATCGAAATACATCCCGGGGCCGTCCAGGATCCCGGGTGATTCTGCCGGCTCATTGGAGTCATAAGAAGTCGGGGGGTCGGCCGGCTGTACCGGCGCTTCCCCCTGACACCCTCCCAGCCCAAACAGGGCCAGGAGGGATGCCAGAATACCTGCCATAGCGAACAGCCTCATCACACGAGGTCGCCGTCGTCAAAGGGATCCCCGCACTCGGGGCAGAACTTGGGCGGCTTGACACCCTTCTCCGGCTCCCAGCCGCACTTGTCGCACTTGTACTGCGGCACGCCGGCGGGCTTTCTGGCGCCGCACTCGGCGCAGAACTTTCCTTTGTTGACGGTGCCGCAGGAGCAGGTCCAGCCGTCTGCCGAGGGCTTGGGAGCGCCGCACTCGGGGCAGAACTTGCCGTTTGCCGTCGCCCCGCATTTGCCGCAGGTCCAGCCGCCGGCTGCGGGAGCGGCGGTGGCGGGTTGCTGCGCCTGCTGCTGCTGACCCATGGCGAAGAGGTTGGCGGCGTTGATGCCGCCGCCCATGCCCTGGGCCATGCCCATGCCCATAAAGCCGGTCATGGCGCCGCCCTGGTTGGCGGCGGCGGCCTGCATGGCGGAGGCCTGCGCGCCCACCATATGGGCCGCGGCGCGGGTGGGATCCATGAAGGCGGCGTTGCGCTGCAGCTCCTTGATCATCCGCTCATCTTCCTCGGGCGCCTTGACCGAGTTGATGCCGACGGTGCCGACCTCAATGCCGCGCTGCTCGCGCCACTTGACCGACAGCTCCTGCTTCATCGCCTCGCTGAACTCGCTGGTGTGGCCGGGCAGGGCGCTGTAGCGGATGCCCATGGCACTGAGGCGGGCGAAGGCGGGCTGCAGGGCGGTGAGGAACTCGCTGCGCATCTGCTGCTCGAGCTGACTGCCGTTGATCTCAAAGGAGTCGGCAACGTTGCCGCCGACGTTGGCGTAGAACATCAGCGGGTTGACCAGGCGGAAGCTGTACTGACCGAAGCAGCTGATGTTGATGTCAATGTCAATGCCGGCGCGCTCGTCCACCACGCGGAAGGGCACGGGGGAGGGGGTGCCGTACTTCATGCCGACGATCTCTTTGGTGTTGAAGAAGTAGATCCGCTGGTCCTTCGGGGCCTCGCCGCCGAAGGTGAAGCGCTTGCCCACCTGCTGGAAGGCGGCCTTGATGCCGTCGCCGAGATTGCCGCAGAAGATCGAGGGCTCACTCGAGATGTCGTAAGTATACTCGCCCGGCTCGGCGCAGAGATCCACCACCTTGCCCTGCTCAACGATCATCATGCACTGGCCTTCGTTGATGGCGATGACCGAGCCGTTGCTGATGATGTTGTCACTGCCTCTGGTGTTGGAGGAGCGGCCGGAGGTGCGCTTTTTGCCCTTGACCATCAGGGTGGTGGCGGGGAGCGCGTCGCAATAGAAATACTCCTTCCACTGATCGGCCATCACGCCGCCCGCGGCGCCCATTGCTGCTTTCATAAGTCCCATGATCTGTTCTCCTTTCAATTCTCTTCCATTTCGAAGGTTCCGGCCGGCCGGGGACTGCCCGGCGGCCGCTGACGAATGGTCTTCTCAACTCAGAATCTGCCGCTGGTTCCGGAGCCGCCGCCGTCGCTGTCGCTGCTGGAGCTCTCTTTTTCGATTCTGCGGCGGGTCTCGGTGGTGTGGGTATGGTGGTCGTAGTCGCGGGTGAGCTGCAGACGGCCGGACAGATAGGCCGAGGCCTCCACCGCAGTGGCGACGCTCTTCATTTTGGAGGTGAGGATAAAGATGTAGATGACAGCCACCACCAGCGGAACACCCAGGATGATCGCCACCCGGGTGCGGATCGCGCTGCTGCGCTCCTCGGCGGTCATGGGCAGATGGTCACCCGCGTAGGGGGTGCCGTTTTTCGCCTGCTCGAGGAAGTCGCCGCTCCAGGTGAGGTATTCGGCAAAGCCGTCGTACCAGCGGTTGTCGCCGAAGTCGTCGAGGAAGAAGTCGTCCAGCCGCTCGCGGCCGGCGGTGGTGAAGGCGGCTTTGGCCTGGTCGCCGTAGGCGATGAGGTTGTAGTTGCGGTCGTCCATCGAGAGCAGCAGAAGGATGGCATCGCGGTCCTCGCCGATGCCGAGGTCGAAACCGTGGTAGAGGGCATCGGCAGCATCGTTGATGCTGCTGCCGAGGTCGCGGTAGTTGTCCACCGTGACGAGGTAGACCCCCACCCCGTAGGTTTCGGCCAGCTGATCCGCCTGCCGGGTGAGCTGCTGCCACTCATGTTCACTGAGGATGCCGGCGGTGTCGGTGACGCTGCCGAGCGTCTCCTCTTCTTCCTCCCCGCTCACCGGCGGTTCGACCGGCTGGGACGGCTCATCCCCGCCGGGCTGCTCCCCGTCGGGGAGGTTGCCCTCGGTGTGCGGGGACCAGATGGTGCCGCCCACGCCGCCTGCCTGCACGAAGTCGTCAAGACCGGTCACCATCGCCTCAATCGCATCGGCGATGACCTCCGCGTCCTGCTCAATGTCGCCGTCCAGGGCATCGGGGGTGAGCAGGTTGTAGACCTCATTGATGTTCCAGGAGGCATTTGTCGTCCACTCGTCGCTGTCGCCGGCGAAGTAGGCCACCCAGTCGAGCAGGGTGAGGCCGTCGGCATCCTCCTCCACCAGAAGGGTGAGGGAGGCGCCGTTGCCGCCGTTGCTGCCGCCGTATTCGTACTCGGTGTAGAGGTAGGCGGCGGTGTCGGTCAGGGTTTCAAAATCGCCCTTGGAGGTGAGGATATCCACCCTGAGGTCGATGTCGTAGCGCTCAAGGAAGGCGGGGAGGGTTTCGGTGCCGAGGAACTCGATGCGGTCGGTATAAAGCAGATTGGTCTCATCATAGATGAGGCCGTAGTCGGCGGCTGCGGCGGGAAGGGCGGCAGCCAGCAGCAGGAGCAGGGACGCAAACAGGCAAAGGGCTCTTTGTTTCATCACGCTTCCTCCCTTCTCACATTCCGAGCAGGTTGAGCAGCCCGCCCGGGAACAGCACGGCCAGCGCCGTGACCACGGCGGTGACCCCATAGACCAGGGCAAACATCCGCCACTTCTTGCCCTTGTCCACCGGCAGATTGCCGACAAATTTGCCGGTCTGCCCGTTCATCGCAAAGAGATAGTTCTGGTCGTTCCACTTGGTGGTCAGCAGCCAGACGGGGAGCAGGGCGTATTTGACCTCGCCGCGGTGGAGGCGGATGTGCCTTTGCCGCACACTGACCGTGTCGTAGCCGCGCACCGTATCGCGCAGGCAGCTCTCCACCGTGTTTTCCGCTCGGGCATCCGCCCGCCGGCCGCTCTCTTCGGCGGAGACATCGTATTTGTCGGCGAGAAAGCCGGGTAAGTAGGCAGCGGAGAAGGCGGTGAGGTCGGCGTAGTTGAAGGGTTCGATGGAGTCCATGTAGTCATCGGGCATCTTGGAGGAGCCGTCCACCGGAATCCGCTCAAAGGCGACATACCCTGAGCGGTAGACATCGTAGTGATCGGTCTCGGTGACCTCCTCATCACCGTCCCGGTAGGTGCGCGTACGGGTGGCATCATAGGAGACATCGCCCTCGCCCTCCCCGTCGAACAGCCAGAAGGGGACATAGACCCCCTTGATCTCCTCGAGGTGGTTCTCGTCCTTGAACACCCCGGGCAGCAGCGGCTTGCCCTCATAGTGCTTTTTGAGCGCCGCAATCGCATCCGCCTTTTTGAGCTTGAAGGGGATGACAAAGTCGGGCTTCAGCATCCCCTGAAACTGCCCCGGCACCACGGTGGGGTTGCCGCAGTAGGGACAGGAGGTGGCGGCGGTGGTGGCATCGCAGATCAGCTCCGCGCCGCAGGAGGGGCAGTTGTAGGCCTTCATCCCCTGCGCGTCCGCGCCCCAGTCGTCGTTTAAGCCGGAGAGATTCCACTCGCCGGCATCCTCTCCCCGTTTTGCCTCGGCCGCCGCCATATTGCCGGCCGCTTTGGCATCCTTTTCGGCGTACATCGCTTCGATCTCGGCCACAGGATAGGTGGAGCCGCAGTACTCACAGGCCAGCTTTCCCGACGGGCCGTCAAACTGAAGCGGGCCGTTGCAGGCCGGACATTGATAATTGGTCACTTGTACCGCCATGTTGATCCCTCCGTTTACTGAATCATGGAACAGATGTGTCTGCCCCGGGTGGGACAGACGGTTTCAGACGATTCGCATCGGCGCCTTCCCATCAAAGGCCGCCCCGCACCCGGGCCTCTGCTCAGAGACCCGGGTGCGGCGCCGTCTCTGACGGCTGCCGTCCTTCCGCTCATCCCGCATGACCGCGGAGCATCTGCGCGGCATAGAGGTAGAGGGCGGGGAGGAGCAGTCCGGGGAAGAAGGTTTCGGCGGGAAAGCTTTTTCCGCCCGCCATGGTGAGGGCCGTCCCCACAACCTGGAGGACAATCACCACCGCGCCCCAGATCCTGCACCGTCCCGCCTGTCGGGGATCTGCCGCGGCCCGAAAGCCGGCCACGCCTGCCGCTCCCTGGAGCAGTCCGCTCATCACCGTAAAGATCCCCATGACGATGGGCAGATGCGTGGCGTACTCTCCGCCGGCGATCTGATCCCAGAGGGCCAGCCCTGCCAGGGTCAGCAGACCGAGCAGCGTCCCTGCCGCCGCGCCGAGCAGCAGCAGGATGGAGGCGATCCGAAGCAGCTTGGTACCGTTTGACTTCACTGTCACTCTCCCCCTCCCTCTTTACCCGGCTGCATCTTCGGCAGCGGCGGGGGCAAGGCTCTCGAGGATCAGGAGCAGGCCGGGGTCGTCCAGCGTCAGCTGCTGCCCGTTGACCTCCAGCCAGACCGCAACCTGGAACTGATATTCCGTACTCTCCCCATGCCAGAGAATCGCCAGCGGCAGACCAGAGCTGACCCCCTTCATCCCCTCATAGGTCTTCTCCCCCACGGTCAAGGGGGCCAGCTCCTCCACCTCGCGGTAGAGGGAGGGGTCGGGGCGGACCATTTCGATACCGGGATCGAAGCAGGCGATGTGGACGCTCGGCATCTCCATCAGATCCCATTGATCCTTGCCGCCCTTGACCAGATTCAGCTGGTCGGCAGCGACGGCGTTCGGATCCTCTGACCACATATCGTCCACTGCCAGAGGGAGCCAGTCCTCCGGCACCGAAACGGTGAACAGGCCGGTGTTGTACACCTCGATCTCCTGCCCGCCGCAGCCGGCGAGCAGCAGAAGCGGCAGCAGCGCGGCAGCCAGCAAAGTCCAAATACTTCTTTTCATCTCATCGCCTCCCCCGGCTCCCGGACACCCTGCCTGAGGGCAGGGTGTCCGGGCATGGTTTCTTGCTTGTCTTCGGAACAATCCGTTGTCTTTTTCCTGCGGCCGTGCTTACGGCTCAAACACCGCGGGCAGATCCTTGCCCTGCTTCATCAGCGGCAGGAAGTAGGATTCGTAGTAGTCGGGCGGGTAGGTGCTATCGATCTCGTTCCACTCCACGCCCCATCTGGTCAGCACCACGCCGTACTCGCAGTAGTCACCGTTCTGATCGGTGAAGGCGTCTTCGATGATCAGCATATCATCCACACCGGCGTAGTCGGGATCAATAACCCAGTCGCCGCTGTCGACGGGAACGCCCCAGAACTGGTTTCTGCTGTCATAGACCGAGACGGCCTCATCCTTCTTCAGGTCGATCTCCACCAGCACTTCGGCGAGGCAGTTGTCCTCATAGCTGTTCATATCCTCGTCCCAGATGCTGATCAGGTGGTTGCCGTCCATCGGCTCGATGACAACACAGCAGTCCCACGAATAGTTGATGTAGTCGTAGTAGTAGCCGTCGCCGTCAAAGATCGTCCACCAGCCGTACCACTGGCCTTCCCAGTCGCTGTAGTCACCGGTGGGGGTGGCGGTGGCGCCGGAGCCGGCACTGCCGACGGCATCCTTGTAGGAGCTGCTGCCCTCGAGGGCGAAGGTGAGCACCATGTCGTCGTACAGCTCACCGAAGGTGACGGTGATGACGTCGCCCTTCACGGTGTAGGTGAGGTTGCCGTCGCTGCCGTCTGCAAACTTCATGGTCTTTGCCGCGTGGTCATAGGTGATGGGCTCGGGGTCGCCTTCTCCCTGGAAGAAGATCTCGCCGGTGCCGTCCTTGTTCAGCTTGAGGTAGGTCTTATCCAGCTCGATCAAAGTCAGAAGCTCATAGTCGAGCTGCTGCTCGGCCGTCTCGCCGGAGATGATCAGGTATTTGCCGGAAAGTCCCGTCTCTTTGTCATCCCCGCCGCAGGCGGTGAGGGTGAGCAGCAGCAGGACGGTCAGAAGCAAAGAGAGGTGCTTGTGCAGTTTCATTTGGAAAACCTCCTGTCTGTCGATTGGTTGGTTTACGAAGTTTTGAGCGGCGCACCGCAGGCCGGGCAGCGTCCGTCGCCATTTGCAGCGACCATGGCATTGCAGTAGCTGCAGCAGACCGGCTGAGCCGCCAGGGCCGCTGCCTGTGCCGCCTGCATCTGCGCAAGCATCCCCTGTGCCATCTGCTGCGGAGTCTTTGGCAAGGATCGGATCTGCCGGATCCGTGCCAGCGCGGCGGGATCCGCCCGGAAGGAGCGGAGGGTGAAGGAAGCGAGGGCGACGCCGCAAAACCGGGTCCAATTCTCATCCACCAGCGGCTTCAGATTCTGCATCAGCAGCCGCTCGTCCGGATGCTCCATTTCATCCGGAGACAACCCGTCCGGGTAGGCTCGCGCAAAGGCGATTCGGAAAAGGGATGTCACGGTTTGATTCAGCATCTCCGCCGGCACAGCACCGCCCATGTTCCTTTCAAAGAACGCCCGGTTCACAACCTCATAGTCGAACTCCGCCTCATAGTGAAACTCCACATCCAGATTCAGCATCCCTTCGCGAACGCGGGAGAGGACGCTTCCTGTTACAGCGGCCATGCCACAACCTCCATTCTGTTTGGTGTCTCAGTGCTCAGCCGTTGATCGCGCCGCCGCAGAACTCGCAGCAGCCCGAGGCGTTGGGGGTGGTGGTGGCGCCGCAGTAGGGGCAGGTGACGGCGGCCTTGGGGGCATTGGCGGCGACAACCTGGTCGCGGACCTGCTGACGCACCTGCAGCAGCGCATCGCGGATCTCCTCGCCCATCTCCTTGTAGCGGCGGTAGTCGACATCCAGCTCCGGGCCGCTGTACTGCTGGGTGCCGGCGGCGGCATTGGCCGCACCGATCAGCGCGCTGCCCAGCATCTGGCCAAGGGCCTGGCCGAGATCGCCGCTGTTGTTCTGGTTGTTGAAGCGATCCATTCCGCTGCCGCGGTTCGGACGGCCCATCGGTCTGCTGCCGCCTCTGCGGTAGCCTTCCATGCGGCTGGACTCGATCTCGATTCTGGAGTTGTTGAGCTTGAAGCGGATCTCATCGAAGTAGGGGTTGCGGACGTGGATGACGATGTAAAAATCATAGTAGTAGTCGTAGCGGGGCGGGTTGTAGCTCTCGCGCTCGCCGTCCTTGCCCTGGCGCATGATCTCCTGCTCGCTCTCGTCGATGTCGAGGATGCAGCCGGTGATATCGGAGAGGGCGAGCACATCGGGGTTGGCTTCGCGCAGGTTGCGCTCGGCGGTGACCATGAAGCAGCCGGCGTCCTCGTCGATCATCACCTTGGTGCGCTCACCCAGGGTGCGGGTGGCGCGGAAGGCGGCGACCTTCTCCTTGTTGGCCTCTCTGTATTCGAGCTGCTCATTGATCTCGGCGATGGTGCTGCTGCGCCGGTCGCTGAACCAGGGGGAGAGCTTGGC
>JAFQKL010000190.1 GCA_017396965.1 Clostridia bacterium | reverse complement strand
GAGTCGGCCTCGTCGGTCGCAGTGCGCCAAAACCAGCGCGGAAGGTGTGTCTGCCCGGGGTGTGGACGCGGGCCGCAAGGCTCATCAGGGCGGGTGGGCGGGCGCTGCGAGGTTGGAGCGTCGGCAGGGCCTTTTGCTCTGAATCCGTGCGACAGGGCGGAACATCGCACCATCGGCCCCCTCCCCCGTCCCCCGCCAAAACACAAAAAAGGGACACCGCCCACGGGCGGCATCCCTTTCCCCTTGTGTCATAAAAACCCAATCAAAAACCCCACTCAGCGCCGGGCAATAAAGCCCAGCTTGTCGTAGATCTGGCGCACCTTGGCGTCGGTGATCGCCCGCGCCTTCTCGGCGCCCTTGGCCATGACGTCCTCCAGATACGCCTTGTCCTTGAGCAGCTCGAGGCTCTTCTCACGCAGCGGCCGCAGCAGCTCCACCACCGCGTCCGCCACGGCGGGCTTGAAGACGCCGTAGCCCTTGCCCTCAAACTCCGCCTCGATCTCGGCAAAGCTCTTGCCGGTGGCGGCGGCGTAGATGTGCATGAGGTTGGTCACGCCGGGCTTGTCGGGCGAGGCGGCCACGCGGGCGTCGCTGTCGGTCACGGCGCGCTTCATCTTCTTGACGATCGCCTCCGGCGGATCCATCACGAGAATAAAGGAGTTCTCGTTGGTGTCCGACTTGCTCATCTTGCGGGAGGGATCCTGCAGGCTCATGATCTTGGCACCCTCCTTGGGGATATAGGCCTCGGGCACGACAAAGGAGCCGGGGAAGCGGTTGTTGAAGCGGATGGCGATGTCTCTGGCCAGCTCGACGTGCTGCCGCTGGTCCTCGCCGACCGGGATGATGTCGGCATCGTAGATCAGAATATCCGCCGCCATCAGCACGGGGTAGGT
Source organism: Clostridia bacterium (assembly GCA_017396965.1). Classification (GTDB taxonomy): domain Bacteria; phylum Bacillota; class Clostridia; order Oscillospirales; family Feifaniaceae; genus Galloscillospira. The sequence goes on along the minus strand of JAFQKL010000190.1, from coordinate 1,713 downwards.
GAAGAGGCCGGCGTTGATGTTGTCGGCATGGCGCTGGCTCTTGTCCTTAAACTGGGTCATGCGGGAGAGCTCGCCGAACATGGTGAAGCAGGAGAGGATCCAGCTCAGCTCGGGGTGGCCCTGGACGTGGCTCTGAATAAAGAGGATGCACTTGTCAGGATCGAGGCCCGCCGCCATCAGCTGGGCAAACAGCTGGTAGGTCTGCTCGCGCAGATCGTCGGGATCCTGGCGCACGGTAATGGCGTGCAGATCGACGACACAGTAACGGTTGTCGTACTCATCACTGTCCTGGATGTCCACCCAGTTTTTAATCGACCCCAAATAATTACCGAGTGTGATCTTGCCGCTGGGCTGGATGCCGCTGAGGCTGACCTTACGCTTGTTCTCCATCACTGTATCGCTCCTTTTCTTCTAAATTTTTTATACAGATGGACAAACCCTCCGCAGCCGCCCGCCGGGAAGCCGCCGAACCCCGGCACACCCCTTTGAACACAGCGGGACGCTGCGAATAAAGACAATTATACGCCTGTCAGAGACGGATTGCAAGGGGCGCGGAGAAATTTTCCGCCCCCCATCCCCCCGCCGCTACATCGGCGGCAGCAAAAAGCCGAACACCAGCCACACCAGCACAAAGGTGATGAGGTTGGAGACGTTGTTGAACATCGCCGCCGCCTTGGGATGGAAGTCGTACTCCACGCAGTAGGCGATGCAGTTGATGGCGCCGGGCAGCAGGAAGAAGAGGATCAGCACTCTGGTGGTGAGCGGCGGGTAGATGCCGAGCCACCACACCAGCAGTGCGCAGGCGCCGCCCACCAGGTAGCGCAGCGGCAGCATCGTCCACACCAGCTTTTTCTCGTCGGCCTCCAGCTTGAAGTCGAGCGCCATGCCGAGGGCGAGCATGGAGAGGGGGGTGTTGATCTTGGTGATGGTGGAGGTGAAGGTGTAGCAGAATTCGGGCAGGTGGATGCCGGTGGCGGCCATCAGCAGGGCAGTGGCCAGCGAGAGCAGCACCGGCGAGGTGACAAGCCGCTTCGCCGCCCCCTTCCAGTCAGCGCCCTGCTCGGTGTAAAGCTGGGCGTGGATCACGCAGATGGCATAGAGGGTGACGGCGTTGCCGCCATGCACCGCCACCATGATCGGCGTCGCCTCCGCGCCCAGCAGCGCCTCGGCCACGGGGATGCCTAAGAAGCCGACGTTGATGCCGGCGAAGTTGAGCACCGCCATGCCCTTCTGCCGCCGCGTCTTGCCGGGCAGCAGCAGGTAGACAACGGCCGACAGCAGCAGCCCGAAGGCGCAGGAGAGGGCGAAGATGGAGAGGTACTCCGGCGTCAGCACCACCGTCTTGAAGTTGGTGAGGATGAGGCAGGGGATGACGAGGGTGACGATCAGCTTGAAAAACAGCTTGTAGTCATTTTCCTTAAACACCCCGCGGGCCTTGAGCAGATAGCCCGTGAGGATGACTGCACCCAGCAGCAGAAAGACCGAATTGACCGATGTCATAAGCGCCCTCCTTTTTGGAACGATGCGGTTCTTTCTATTATAACACAGGGGGTGGGGGCTTGAAAAGATGAGGCGGGAAAAAGTCTGCCGGCTGCACCTCCCGGACAGAGGCCCGCCCCCTTGCTGCGCGGCATCCGCTGCTTTGTTGACAGCGGCCGGGGCTTTTGCTATAATAAAATCGTGGAAGCCCAAGACGGCTGCCACAAGTACAGT
>JAFQKL010000189.1 GCA_017396965.1 Clostridia bacterium | reverse complement strand
CAGCGCCCCACGGCGTCAACCGCGAGCTGCTGGCCCAGGTGCTGGAGCTGCAGCTCACCCAGGAGGGCAGCGGGCTGACGACGGTGATGACGCTGGATGTGCACAAGCAGAGCGCGGCAGAGGAGAAGCCGGACAGGCTCTCCCCGGCCCCGCTGTTGTTTTGCCCCGCCATCGCTCAAATTTGTGACAGAATTGTGCATTTTGCCCGTAATCCCCCCCGAAACCCGGCGAATTTTCTAAATCCCGGGCGAATTTCATCCATTGAAAAGGAAGGGCGGTTGGGGTACAATAGAGATAAGGAAAGAGCCGGGCGACCAAAGTGTTTCCTTTTGGAGGGATTTGCCATGCAGCTGCTGAAGGATCGCATTGTCAAAGAGGGAATGGTCATGGAAGGTAACGTTTTGAAGGTGGACAGTTTTCTGAACCACCAGATGGACGTTACCCTTTTTAATGAGATTGGAAAGGAATTCCTGCGCCGCTTCGCGGACAAGCAGGTCAACAAGATCCTCACCATCGAGGCCTCCGGCATCGGCATCGCCTGCATCACCGCCCAGCACTTCGGCGTCCCCGTCGTCTTCGCCAAAAAGAGCAAGACCTTAAACATCGCCGGCGATGTCTACAGCAGCCGCGTCACCTCCTACACCCACGGCAGGGAGTACGACATCATCGTCTCCCGCCGCTTCCTCGGCGCCGGTGACCGTGTGCTGCTGATTGACGACTTCCTCGCCAACGGCGCCGCCCTTGTCGGCCTGCTCGACCTCGCCGCCCAGGCGGGGGCGGAGGTGGTCGGCGCCGGCATCGTCATCGAAAAGGGCTTCCAGCCGGGCGGGGAGATGATCCGCAGCCGCGGAATTCCGCTGGAATCGCTGGCCATCATCGAGACGATGGATGAGAAGACCGGCGTCACCTTCCGTTAAGCCCCATCCCCGCAACCGCGAACCAGCCGATCAAGGCCCTTTGGCCTTTCGGAAATAGAGGCGGGCTTCCCGCCAACCCCAAGGGCCGCTGTTCAAGGAGGCCCAAAAAACAGGAATGTTGGAGGTAATCTGGAAATGTCCAAGAAACTGCTTGCACTGCTCCTTGCTCTGGTCATGCTCTTCTCGCTGGCCGCCTGTTCCTCGAGCGACGAGGGTGAGTCTTCCGGCGAAGGCACCGGCGAGACCGCCGGCGGCGAGACCGAGGAATTCAAGGTCACCAAGGAGAACGTCAAGGTCGGCTTCATCTACATTGGCGATGTCAACGACGGCGGCTACACCCAGGCGCACGACAAGGGCCGTCTCGCACTGGAAGCGGCCGGCATCCCCTGCCTCTATAAGGAGAACATCCCCGAGAGCGCCGAGGTCGAAACCGCTGCCCGTGAGCTGATCGACATGGGCTGCAACATCATCTACGCCACCAGCTTCGGCCACGGCGAGTATCTGGCCAACGTCGCCAGAGAGTACCCCGACCTCTACTTCGGCCACGGCACCAGCCGTCTGACCGAGGCCAATATGTGCAACTACATGGGCCGCATGATCGAGGGCCGTTACCTGGCCGGTATCGTCGCGGGTATGGCCACCAAGAACAACCACATCGGCTATGTCTATGCCATGCCCTATGCCGAGTGCATCCGCGGCATCAACGCCTTCACCCTCGGCGCCCAGTCGGTCAACCCCGATGTCAAGGTTGAGGTTCTGCTGACCAACACCTGGTACGACGTGGCCGTGGAGAAGCAGGCCGCCATCGAGCTGCTCAACCGCGGGGTCGACGTCATGGCCCAGCATCAGGATTCCACCGCCTGCCAGGTCGCCGCGCAGGAAGCCGGCGCCCTCTGCCTCGGCTACAACACCCCCACCCCCGACGCCGCCCCCGAGGCCTATCTGACCGCCCCCATCTTCCACTGGGACAAGTTCTACACCGACAACGTGCAGTCCGTCCTCGACGGCACCTGGACCAACGCCTCCTACTGGGAGGGCCTGGCCGCCGGTTGGGTTGACCTCGACACCCTCTCCGCTCTGGCCCCCGAGGGCGCCCAGGAAGCGGTGGACGCTGCCCGCAAGGCGATTGAGAGCGGCGAGCTGAAGCTGTTCTCCGGCGATGTCTACGGCCAGGACGGCACCGTCAAGGCCACCGACATGACCGACGATGAGATCTACAACATGGATTGGTTTGTCCAGGGTGTTGTCGGCACCCTGCCCACCGCCTAATTTCTGCCCACTGTCCGTCTCCCCGGCAGGACCTGTTCCTGCCGGGGAGCGGCCTGCCTGTTTGCGGCGGCCTGCCTTCGCGGGCGGCGGCAAAGAGGCTCCCGAACGGCACCCCGCACGGTCTGCGCCGACGGCGGGCAGACGGGTGTTCCGCGCAGACGGGTTTTGAACCATCGGATCCGGCCCCTGAAAAGGCCATGCAGCGCCGCGTGTCCCGCCGGAACGCGAAGGCGCTTTTTTCCGTCTTCCGGCTTGTGGTACAGGTTGACACGATTGTTGACACGATTAAGGGGGGTTCCCATGAGCGACTATGTCCAGATGAAGGAGATCACTAAGTCCTTCGGCAAGGTGCTGGCCAACAGCCGTGTCTCGCTCTCAGTGCGAAAGGGCGAGATCCATGCCCTGCTCGGCGAAAACGGCTCCGGCAAATCGACGCTGATGAATATGCTGTCCGGCATCTACTCGCCCGACAGCGGCACGATTCTCTTAGGGGACAAACCCCATGTCTTCGACTCGCCGCGTGACGCGATCGAGGCCGGCATCGGCATGGTTCACCAGCACTTCAAGCTGGTGGAGGTGATGACGGTGAAGGAGAACATCGTCGCCGGCACCTCCCGCCGCTTCCTGATGGAAGGGGAGAGCCTCTCGCAGCGCATCCGCGAGATCGGCGAACGCTACGGCCTCTCGGTCGACCCCGAGGCCAAGGTCTACGACCTCTCGGTCGGCCAGAAGCAGACGGTGGAGATCTTAAAGATGCTCTACCGCGGCGCCGATGTCCTGATTTTAGACGAACCGACCGCCGTGCTCACTCCGCAGGAGACCGGCGTGCTTTTTGATATTCTGCGCACCATGCGCGAGCAGGGCTGCGCCATCATCATCATCACCCATAAACTCAATGAGGTCATGGAGCTGAGCGACCGCGTCACCGTCCTGCGCCGCGGCGAGTGCATCGGCACCGTCAACACCGCCGAGACCACGCCGCAGCAGCTGACCGAGATGATGGTCGGCCGCCCGGTGCAGCTGCGGATCGACCGCGCAGAAGCCGAGCGGACGGCGGAGCCGGTGCTGGTGGTGAAGAGCCTCGGCGCCAAAAACCTCGTCGGGGTGGAGACCTTGAAGGACATGAGCTTTTCCATGCACGGCGGCGAGATCCTCGGCGTGGCCGGGGTGGCAGGTTCCGGGCAGAGAGAGCTTTGCGAGATCCTCGCCGGGCTGATGACGGCGTCAAGCGGCTCGGTGCGGTTTCAGGGGGAGGAGATTCTGGGCCTCTCCCCCATCGAGATCACCCGCAAGGGGGTCAGTATGTCCTTCGTCCCCGAAGACCGCCTCGGGATGGGCCTGGTGGCGGGGATGGATATCACCAGCAACGTGCTGCTGCGCTCCTTCCAGAAGGACAAGGGATTTTTCTTGGACCGCCGCAGCGGCCGCGAGAAGGCGGAGCAGATTGTGGAACGCTATGAGGTGTCCACCCCCTCGGTGCGCCACATTTTGAAGAAGCTTTCGGGCGGCAACATCCAGAAGGTGCTGCTCGGCCGCGAGGTGGATATGGAGCCGACGCTGCTCATCACCGCCTACCCCGTCCGCGGGCTGGACATCGGCGCCTCCTACCATGTCTACGACATTTTGAATCAGCAAAAGCAGCAGGGCGTCGCGGTGCTGTTCATCGGCGAGGACCTCGATGTGCTGATGCAGATCTGTGACCGCCTGATGGTGCTGCACGCCGGCGAGGTGATGGGCATCGTCGATCCCGCCGCCGTCACCAAGGAGGAGATCGGCCTGATGATGATGGGCGAGAAGGCGGCCGGCGCAGCGGCGGAAGCGGCAGAGAAGGGAGGGGAGGCCTAATGTTCAAGATCGTCAAAAAGCCGGAAGGGACGGCCCTTTCGGAGATTCTGATCTCCATCCTCGCCGTCGTCTTCGCCCTGGTGGCGGCCGGCGCCGTGATGGGGCTGCTTGGCTACAACCCCTTTGAGGTCTATAAAAACATGGTGGACGGCGCCCTCGGCAGTGACTACCGCATCCGCGCCACCATGAACAAGGCCATTCCCCTCACCGTGCTGTCGCTCGGTGTGTCGGTGGCCTATCAGATGAAGTTCTGGAACATCGGCGCCGAAGGCCAGATGGCGATGGGCGGCATCTTCACCACCTGGGTGGCCTTAAACTGCGCCGCCCTCCCCCGTCCGCTGCTGCTGCCCTTCATGCTGCTGGCCGGCATCGCGGGCGGCGCCCTCTGGGCCTTAATCCCCGCCCTGCTCAAGGTGCGGCTGGGCACCAAT
>JAFQKL010000188.1 GCA_017396965.1 Clostridia bacterium | reverse complement strand
TTTCAGGGAAAAAGTCTCCGCCCCCTCTCCCCTCCCCTTTCCATCCCCACACAAAAACAGCGCGTCTCCCAAAAGGAGACGCGCTGTTTCCCTGTCCCGAAGGCAGGCTTGAAAGAAGAAAGAGAAGAAAAGCAGCGTTACTCGCCCAGCAGATTCATCACCATCTGCGCGGTCTGGGCGCGGGTGACGGTGCCCAGGGGGGTCAGCACGCCCGCGTCGGTGCCGAGGATGACACCGGCGCCGCAGGCCCACTGCATGGCGGGAATGGCCCATTCGCTGACCTCGGCCACGTCGTTGTAGCTGAGAATATTGGTGTTCTCACCGACCGAGACATCCATGCCCTTCCCCTGCGCATAGCGGAAGAGGATGGCGGCCAGCTGCTCGCGGGTGACCGACTCGGCGGCACCGCAGCTGCCGTCGCCGTAACCCTTGAGGATCTCCTGCTCGGTGGCCCAGCTGATCGCGGCGGCCTCCTGCTCGTCGGCGGGCAGGTCGATGAAGTCGGCGGCGGCGGCGGCCGGCTTGCCCTCGTTGAGGTAGAGGATCTCGGCCAGATCGGCGCGGGTGATGAGGGCGTCAGGGGCGAAGTCGCCGTCGATCGCGGTCATCAGGCCCTTTTCGGTGACAAACTTCACAGCGGCGGCGTACCAGGGCTCGGCCTCCTCCGCGGGGGCGGCGTAGTCAGCGCCCAGGGAGTTGGCAAAGAGGGTGTTGGCGATGAACTGGTAGTCATCCTGCTGGTGCGCCTTGTTGGTGAGGGAGTTGGCGAAGACGGTGATGTTCATGACATCATCCTTGTAGGAGATGGCCTGAACCGAACCGAGCAGCTTCTCGAGGTTTTCCGCCTTGATGAAGCCGGAGATCGCCTTGTCGCCCGCGGTCATCAGCACCTCGGCCCCCTCGGGGACGGCGGTGATGAGGGCGCCGCCGAAGGCGTAATAGATGTCGTCGCCCTCGGTGACATAGGTGGAGGTTACGAGGCTGTCGGCCCCGTAGGTGACATGGATCAGGGCATCCTGGTTGTTGCCGGTGGACTCGTAGTCGAAGCCCTTGTCACCCAGCAGCTCGCTCTTGACGACCGAGAGGGTGTTCTCGCCCGCGGCGAGGTAGGGGGTGCCGGCCTTGACGGCGGCGACGGCGGCGGCGTCCAGCTTGCGGTTGCCGGCGATGAGGTCGGCGTCGGCGACGTCATCAACGATCTCGAAGCCCATCTGCTGGCCGTAGGCAAAGAGGTCAAAATTGAGGTTGGTGTTGCCGTAGTTGGCGCCGTTCTTGACACCGTACTGATTGCCCTTGCTGTCGGTGTAGAAGGAGGCGGCCTTGCCGGGGATGTAGACCTTGGCGTCCTCGATCACCTTGGCGGCGGGGAGGGTGTCGGCAAAGGCGGTGTTGACGACATAGCCGTCGGAATGGGCGGCGTAGTCGGCGGCGGCAACCACGAAGTCGCCCTTGTGCTCACCCTCGGTGATGAAGCCGACCTTGACACCGGCATCGATCATCTTGTTGACGAGGGCCACGGCGTCGACCGAGTTGTTGTCGATGATGAGGTCGCCCTCGCCGCCGACGGCGCTGCCCACGGCAATCGCGGCGGTCAGGGGCTGGAGCATCTCGGCGGTGACGGCGCCGACGGTGTCGACGGCGGTGACGTCAAAGCCGCGCATCAGACCGGCGGCGGTGACCGGCTCGGAGTAGAGGTCGGGCCACTCGGTGATCAGGGCGCCGTCGTACAGGGCGCCGTTGGCGACGTTTCTCTTGGCCTGATACATCGAGATGACGACATCGCCGGCGGCGAAGGTCTGATCACCGATGGTAACAGCTTCCTTCAGGGTGTGCAGCTTGACATCGTTGCGGAGCAGATGCTCGACCATCTCGAGCGCCGCGTCGGGGTTCTTCTGCTCGGCGAGGGGGATGATGTAAGCCTCGGGGAAGAACTTGCCGTTGCCCTCGTAGGTGGGACGGAAGACATCGGCCTCGGCCCCGGCATTGTCATGCACGTCGACATACCAGGGGTCGACACTGTCGGCGTCGATGTTGTTGACACCGCGCTCCCAGGCTTCCAGCTGATTGAGGTACATGGCGTCCTTGTTCTCGAGGACATAGCCCGCGTGGCCGATCAGGCCGTACATGAGGCAGTCGACGGTGTTCTCATTGTTCTCGGGCATCTCGATGGTGTAGGCGACGGTGCCGTGCAGCATCGAGTACTGGGGGGTGTAGTTGGTGGACATATCGTCCCAGGGGGCGAGCCAGGTCTTCTCGCCGTTGGCGTCGGTCTCGAGGTAGTCGCGCAGGGGCAGCATGAAGGAGTTGTAGTACGCGCTGTTAGCGATGGAACCGATGCCGAACGCCTCGCCGGCGGGGATGCCGTACTCGGCGAAGAGGTCGTACTCGAAGTTGGGCTCATGCGGCGGGGAGCAGGGCTCGATCTGGTAGAAGTCGGCAAAGCCGTGCAGCTCCACCAAGGTGATCGGGTTCCACTTGGCGACGAGGGCGGTCATGTTCTGCGTCTCGGCCTGGGTCTGGAACATATTGTCGCAGTTGATGTCAAAGCCGTTGCCGTTCTGGCGGACGGCGTTGGAGCGGCCGTCGGCATTCTCGGCGGGGACGACGATGAAGATCAGGTCTTCGAGCATCGCCTTCGCATCGAGGGTCTTGGTCTCGGCGGTGTAGTATTTGTCCATGTCGATGGGGCCGGAGACGCTGTTGCCCTCGAAGATCAGGCCGAGGTAGGAGGCGTAGGGCTCGACCAGCTCGGGCTTGTGCAGGCCCTTTTCGGCCATTTCCTTGGCGAGCTGAGCCTCGCCCTCGGCGGTGAAGCCGGTCAGCATCTCATAGGGGAGGGGCTGCTCCATCGAGGCCAGCAGCGCCCAGATGAAGTTCATGTTGGCATCGACGCCGGGGTGCTCGTTGGCGTGGATGTTGGTGAACATGATCGGGATCTTGTAGGTGAGCTCCCCGGCCTCGATCTTGGCCTGGGTGCCGGCGGGATCCAGCTCGGCGGCGTTGGTCATGGCAAGGTAGGTGTCGATCGACTCCTTGCTGTCGGCAATGATCGCGTAGTTCATCGGGCGGCCCTGCTCGGAATCACCCATCGAGGCGACCTCGATGTGGATGCCGTCCAGCTCCGCGGCCTTGGCGGCGGCGGCGTGGAGGGACTGCTCGACCTCGCTGTAGCTCTCAAAGGAGTCGTAGGGGGCGAAGCGGACCTTGACGGTGCCGAGGACGGTGCCGGCGGCATCCTTCGCGGTGAGGTCGTAGTCGCCTAAGTAGTCCATGAAGGCGTTGCGGCCGCTTCTCGAGAGCTGGCCGCCGTCGAAGAAGAAGACGTTGCTGAAGGTGAGGACGGCGAAGGCGGCGTCGCCCTCGGTGACCAGCTCGGTCTTAATGTCGGTGAAGAGCGGCAGGTCGCTGTCCCACTTGGTCCAGGCGGCGAGGTCATCGCCTAAGTACTGGTAGGGGAAAGCCTCGGTGTCCTGCTGGGGGGCCTCTCTGGTGAGGCTCCAGACGATCGCGTCCGCGCTCTCGGGCGCGGCGTCGAGGGCGATGACGGCCTTGAAGCTGCGCTCGTTGGTCATGGAGATGACGGCTTCCCCGTCATCCGAGGTGTTGAAAAAGCCCTCGGTGAGGACCTCCTCGGTCGCGCCCGGCGCGGGGGAGATGAGGAGCGGTTCATCCGCAAGGGCGGTGAGGGGCGAGAGCGCCATCACCAGCACCAGCAGCAGACAGAACAGCTTGTCAAGAGACTTCTTGTGGGGGGACTTCATTACCTGCTCACTCCTTATTCTGAATAAAAACTCTTCATTCCCGGATATTTATCCGATGACGGTATTATAGCACGCCGCGGCGGGGCGCGCAAGGGGTTTTGTGAAAAAATATGCACAAAATTTGGCTAAGTATGCCACCCTCGCTTGTCGTCTCTCCGCCGCATTGTCAAGCGCGGCGCGGTGTGGTATAATGGAGAAAACCGTACAGGGAGGGGAGACTGTGAAGCTGATCTCCTGGAATGTCAACGGGCTGAGGGCCTGTCTGAAGAAGGGATTTCTCGAGTTCTGCGAGGGGCAGGCGGCGGACGTCTACTGTCTGCAGGAGACCAAGCTGCAGCCGGAGCAGGTGGACTTTGTCCTGCCCGGCTATCAGATGATCTTCCACAGCGCAGAGAAAAAGGGCTATTCCGGCACCGCCATCCTCACCAGGGAGGCGCCGCTCTCGGTGCGCTTTGACTTTGGCGACGATCTCCACCGCCACGTGGGGCGGGTGATCACGGCGGAGTACGGGGACTTTTTCCTCGTCTGCTGCTACACCCCCAACTCTCAGGACGGCTTAAAGCGGCTCTCTTACCGCCTGCGCTGGGAGGAGGATTTTCTCGCCTATCTGCAGGAGCTGGACCGCACCAAGCCGGTGATCCTCTGCGGCGACCTCAACGTGGCCCACAGGGAAATCGACCTCAAAAACCCCTCCACCAACCGCAAAAACCCCGGCTTTACCGACCAGGAGCGCGAGCGGATGACCGCCCTGCTCGCCGCCGGCTTCACCGACACCTTCCGCCACTTTTATCCCGACAAAACCGGCGCCTACAGCTGGTGGAGCTACCGCTTCAACGCCCGAAAGAACAACGCGGGCTGGCGGATTGACTACTTTATCGTCTCCAACCGCCTGACGGCACGGCTCAAAGGGGCGGAGATCCTAAGCGAGGTGGAGGGCAGTGACCACTGCCCGGTGCTGCTGGAGCTGGAGTAGCTCTGCCGCACGCTCCCGCTGTCCCGCCGCTGCGCGGATCCCGCCGCGCCTTCGGGGCAGGCGGCGCTCCGCGCTGTTCCCACAAGGGATCCGCTTGTCTCCCATGCTTATTTATACGCAAAATACGAAGGAAGGAACCGCTCATGAACCAGGAAAAAACCGTCCTGATGACCCGCGGCGCGGTGATTGCCGCACTGTATACGGCACTGACGCTGCTGCTCCACCCCATCTCCTACGGCCCACTGCAGTTTCGCGTCGCCGAGGCGCTGACGCTGCTGCCCTTCTTCCTGCCCTCCTCGGCGACGCCGGGGCTGTTTCTCGGCTGCCTGTTTGCCAACCTGTTTGGCGGCGGCGGCATCTGGGACGTGGTGCTGGGCAGCACCGCCACCCTGCTGGCGGCGCTGTGGACGGCGCGGTGCAAAAGCCGGCTGACGGCGGCGATGCCGCCGGTGCTGCTCAACGCCGTCCTCGTCGGCGGGATGCTGTGGATGCTGCATTTTCAGGGGACGACGGTGCCGCTGTGGCTGCCGATGGTCGAGGTCGGCCTCGGGCAGATGGGGGCCTGCGTCGGCCTGGGGCTGCCGCTGCTGCGTCTGCTGGAGAGCCGCTTCCCCCACTGGTGCGAGCGGGCCGACTGGCAGGATCTACCCCGCCTCGGGCTGGGGCGGCGGTCTTGAGGCGGTTGTGAGGCAGACGTGAGGCGGTCTTTTCTTTCGTGAACTTTGCGAACTTTGCGAAACAGAAAGAATCCGCCCCCTGCCGCGCCTTTCGCCGGCGCGGGGCGGACTTGTTTTTCGGCGCGGGGCGGCCGCTTCCCGTCCTTTGCTGTTGCCTTTTGTCGCTGTCTTTCAACACTGTCTTTCGATGCTGTCTTCCGATGACGTCTTCCGCTGTCACTCCACGATGAATCTCCACCCCACGAAAACAATCCCCCGGAGGTGCGCTTATGCCGTCTTACCCGCTGACCCCGCTCCAGTTGTTTGGCTCCTTCTTCCGCTTAGGGCTGACCACCTTCGGCGGCGGCTGGGGGATTGTCGCCCAGCTGGAGCGCATCTATGTACAGGAGAAAAAGCTGCTCTCGGGGCAGGAGCTGCTGGACATCACCAGCGTCGGCCGCAGCCTGCCGGGGACGATGATGGGCAACGTCGCCTTTCTGTTCGGCCACCGCCTCGGCGGGCTGATGGGGGGCTTTGCCGCCACCGTCGGCGTCGCCCTGCCGGCGCTGCTGCTGCTGACGCTGGTGGTGGTGTTTTACGACGCCGTCTCGGCAAGCCCCCTGGTGCTGCGCATCATGCCCGGCATCCGCGCGGCGGTGCCGGCGGTGATTCTAAGCGCCGCCTGGTCGCTGCGCAAGGGGGCCTATCCGCGTGCCGCCTGCTATCTGGTGACGGCGGCGGCCTTTGTGCTGGTGCATTTTTTCGGCATGAGCTGCGTGACGCTGGTGCTCTGCGCCATGGCGGCGGGCCTGCTGCTCTGCCGGTTGGAGCGAAAGGAGGACGGGCCGGATGGTGCTGCTTGAGCTTTACTTCTGCTTTCTGCGCATCGGCTTCACCAGCTTCGGCGGCTTCTCGATGGTGCCGCTGATCCGCTCGGAGGTGATGTCGCGCGGGTGGATGACGGCGGCGGAGGTGGCCGATCTGGTGGCCATCGCCGAGATGACCCCGGGTCCCTTCGGCCTCAACTGCGCCACCTTCGCCGGCATCCGCGCCGCCGGGCTGCCGGGGGCGGTCTGCGCCAATTTGGGGGTGCTCACCCCCTCCCTCACCCTCTGCGCCCTGGCGGCGGTGGCCTTTGTCCGCTTTCAGGACAGCCGGCTGCTCAAGGAGATGATGGTCGGCGTGCGCCCCGCCTGCATCGGCATGATTCTGGCGGTGGTGCTGTCTCTGGCCGAAACGAGCTACGGCGGCGGCGGCCTGCTGCTGCCGCTGATCGGCGCGGTGGATCTGGTGCTGCTGGTGCGGTACCGCTGGTCGGTGCCGAAGGTGCTGGCGCTCAGTGCGGCGGTGTCGGTGGTGTTTCTTTAGGAAGACGCGCGGCGCAGGTGCGCGGGCGTGGCGACGCGCTGTCAGTCTTCTTTCTTTACAGACTTCAGAGCCGGTCGATCTCTCGTCTGTTTTCGACATTTTATCTTGCAATAAATCTCAACTTATGTTGTTCTGTATTTAGTGTCCGGGACGGACACCGGGTGCCGCTTCGAAAGTGGCCGGCGGTTTTGCCCTGACTTTTCCCCCGCAACGTTTTGTGAAAGGGGGTGAAGCCATGGAGATCACGTTGGTGATTAAATTTCTTGAGTATAACATCCGTATTGTCCTCAAGAAAAGCAAAAACCGCCACTCTGACCAGTGACGGTTTTTAGGGTTTCCCTAGAATCCTCAGTTTAGGCAGGGCTTAACCGCTCGCCTGGCGGCACCCTTCTCCCTTATTCTAGCTCCACAGCCCCCCGTTGTCAAGCGACGTCGACGAAGCGTCGCGATTTCCGTTTTTTCCATCCCCATTTGCGCACCCCGCCCGCCAGACGGTGTGCGGTTCTCCATTCCAGGGATCAAACAACCTTGCACGTCAACAGCGCCGGAGACT
>JAFQKL010000020.1 GCA_017396965.1 Clostridia bacterium | reverse complement strand
CCACATCGAGGAGGACACCGGCAAGCTGCTGCACGACGCCCGCTTCTCCGGCACCTTAATCGACTTCAACCGCTCCGGCCTGCCGCTGATCGAGATCGTCAGCCAGCCCGATATGCACTCGGCCGAGGAGGCCAGAGGCTATCTTGAAGCCCTCAAGGCGATTCTCCAGACCCTCGGCATCTGCAACTGCCGGATGCAGGAGGGCAACATCCGCTGCGACATCAACGTCTCCCTGCGCCCCATGGGTTCCACCGAGCTCGGCTGCCGCGTGGAGATGAAGAACATCAGCACCTTCTCCTCCGCCATCCGCAACATCGAATACGAGATCGCCCGTCAGACCGCCATCCTGGAGGCCGGCGGCACCATCGACAACGAAACCCGCCGCTGGGATGACGACAAGGGCGAGAGCTACCCCATGCGCACCCGTGAGGACGCCTTGAAGCACCCCTACCTCCCCGAGTTCGATATGCCCCCCGTCCGCCTCACCCCCGAGTATGTGGAGGAGATGAGAAAGACGCTGCCCGAGCTGCCGGTCAGTAAGTTCGAGCGCTACTGGAAGGACAACGGCCTCACCCCCTATGAGGCCCAGCTGCTCTCGGTCGACCCCGACAAGGCCGCCTTCTACGAGTCCTGCCTCGCCCTCGCCCCTGATCAGGCCAAGCAGATCTGCAACTGGATCTTAGGCGAGATCGCCATGCTGCAGAATGAGCGCAACTGCGATGTCGCCGACCTCGGCCTCGATCCCGCCGCCATCGTCGCCCTCATCGCCCTCACCCAGAAGGGCACCCTCTCCTCCACCGCCGCCAAGACGGTGTTTGCCGAGCTGGTGAAAAACGGCGGCTCGCCTGAGGAGATCGTCGAGCGCCTCGGACTCGCCCAGGTCAATGATGAGAGCGCCCTCGTCTCCATCGTGGTGGAGGCACTGGCCGAAAACGAAGGCCCGGTGGCCGAGTTCCGCAAGGGCAAGACCAATGTCCTCGGCTTTTTGGTCGGCCAGTGCATGAAGAAGAGCAAGGGCAAGGGCAATCCCCAGGTCTTCCGCAAGCTGCTGGAGGAGAAGCTGGCCGAATAACGGCAGCCGCATCCCCGCCTTTGTTTGAACGGCAACAATCAAACACCCTGTCCCGTGCTTCGCCGCAGGACAGGGTGTTTTTTTACCGATCTCCTAAAAAAGCAACTCCCGCTTTGCGCACCGGCACAAAGCGGGAGGGATCTCCTGAGGAAAGCTCAAAGATCCTTGGCGGAAAAGGCCCCCGGCAGCAGCTCGCGCAGGGTGTACTCCTTGTAATTGCCGTCCCGATCGGAGCAGAGCACCACCAGGTCGGGCGCGAACTCATACAGCATCTGACGGCAGATGCCACAGGGGGTGCAGAAATCGTCGGTGTTGGCGGCGACAGCCAGGGTGGAAAACTCCCGCTGCCCGTCGCTCACCGCCTTGACCAGCGCCGTCCGCTCCGCGCAGATGGCGTTGCCGTAGGAGGCGCCCTCCACGTTGCAGCCGGTGTACAGTGTCCCGTCCTTGGCCACCAGCGCCGCGCCGACGGGGAAGTGGGAGTAGGGGACATAGGCGGTCTTCATCGCCTCTCTCGCCTTGGCGATCAGTTCGGTGTGGGTCATGAAAAACAGCTCCTTTCAATAGCCTTTGCAAAGCATCCTTCGACTTCGATTATCCGGCTCATTCCTCCACCGGGGCAAACCGGGGAATACAGCCGCCCTCAAACGGCACCATCTCGCCCCACAGATCCGCCGGCCGCACCCAGATGCCGCCCTCGCTCAGACTGCGGTAGACCACCATCGGCTCCTCCGTCTCACTGTGCCGCCCCAGGTACAGCAGGTCGTACAGCCCGCCCTTGAAATGGCGGTACCGCCCCGGCTTAAGGGCAGGGGAGAGGAAGAATTCCAGCTGCGGACGCACCCGCTTCAGATGGTGGATAATATGCGGTGCCACCTGCCCCGCCTCGATCATGGCATCGAGTTCAGCAAGTGTCACCCAGCGGCAGTCGCTGGTCTCCTCGGTCTGCAGGCGGATGTCGTGATCGTCACAGCGCAGAGCATAGATATCCACAAACACCCCGGGGATGGAGGACACCCCCAGCAGCCGCAGCGCCTTGGGGTCGGCCACGATGCCGGTCTCCTCCAGCAGCTCGCGGCAGACCCCCTCTCTGCTGCTCTCTCCCGTTGTCAGCGATCCCGCCGTCACCTCCCAGAGGTTGGGGTAATACTCCTTGTCGGGTGAACGCAGCGTCAGCATCAGGCGGCCCTGACGGTCCACCGTCCACACCTCGCCCACCACATGATAAGTACCCGGCTCCATCGGCGTTCCCCGCGGATG
This sequence comes from Clostridia bacterium, assembly GCA_017396965.1. Taxonomy (GTDB): domain Bacteria; phylum Bacillota; class Clostridia; order Oscillospirales; family Feifaniaceae; genus Galloscillospira. The sequence continues at coordinate 1,204 of JAFQKL010000020.1, read as the reverse complement.
GGTGCGCCCCAGGGGGCGGCGTTTTTCATCGAATAAATCCCAAAGCTCACCGTAATGCCAGCTGGCCGGCGGCTGCTGATGTGTCTCCATAGATCCTCCCGTTCATGGGAGAAGCTCTGGGCAAAACGCCCAAAAGCGCCTCTCCTTTTTGTCTATTATAACGCAAAAATCCGGGAAAGTCACCCCCTTTTTTCATCTTTCCGCCATCTTTTTGCCCCATTTTCCCGAAGGGGAGGGGGGAGTGCTGCGGGAGGATCGTCAGAGTGTATAATTATTACTAAAAAAAGACGGGGGAGGGAACAGGATTTTCGTCAAAATGGGAAAAACTCGCAATCTGTGCAATTTGCAAATTGATTTCGGCGGCATCAATTGCTATAATACCCCTAATATCAACCGGGATCCCCCGGGGACAATGAGGTGAAATGCAATGGCAAGCTATATCAAATGCGGACAGCTCTTTTGCGCGAAGGATGAGAGCGTACTAGAGAACATGGCCGTCGTCGTCGAGGGCAACCAGATCGTGTCGGTCGCGCCCGTCGCAGAATGCCCTGCAAAGGAGGGGCAGGAGATTATTGATCTGTCGGACAAGTTTGTCATGCCCGGCCTCATCGATGCGCATCTGCACGTCTCCATGAGCGGCGAAGCGGATCCCAGCAGCCTGATGTATTACCAGGGGGTCGGCGAGCTGGCCATCCAGTCGATGCTCAACGCCCAGGCCGACCTGCTGGCCGGTTTTACCACCATCCGCGATGAAGGCTCCATCGACTATCTCGATGTCGACCTGAGAAAGATGATCAACGCCGGCAAGATCTGGGGCCCGAGAATCTTCTGCTCCGGCGTCACCCTCTCCTCCACCGGCGGCCATGGGGACAGCCACTTCCGCCCCGGCATGGAGGTCGAGAGCGGCATGGCCTATATCGTCAACAGCCCCGACGAGTGCCGCGCCGCGGCCCGCAAGGTGATCAAGCACGGCGCCGACCAGATCAAGCTGATGGCCACCGGCGGCGTCATGTCGATGGGCGACGAGCCCGGCGCCCCCGAGCTGACCTATGAAGAGATGAAGGTGATCTGCGACCTCGCCAAGAGCCACGGCAAGCTGACCACCGCCCACGCCCACGGCGCCGCCGGCATCAAGGACGCGATAACGGCCGGCATCACCTCAATCGAGCACGGCATGATGATCGACGATGAGGGCATCCAGATG
>JAFQKL010000187.1 GCA_017396965.1 Clostridia bacterium | reverse complement strand
CCCGCCGTCCACAGACAGCCCCCCCTCCAGACAAGTCCCCAAGAGACCTTCACCCCCCCACACACCACCCCCCACCACAAAAAAACCACCCGCCCACAGCCAAAAGCCGCAGGCGGGCAGTCTCCAAAACAAAACATCCAAAGTCAGCCAATCAGCCAAACACCAATCAACCAAACAGCGCCGACACCGACAGATCGTCGTGAATCCGCTCCATCGCCTCGGCAAACACATTGGCAGCGGTGAGGATCTTCAGCTTGGGAATCCGCTTCTCCTCAGGGATATTGATCGTATCCATAATCACAAACTCAGTCAGCGGACTCTTCTCAATATTCTCCAGCGCCTTGCCGGACAGCACGCCGTGGGTGGTGGCGGCGGTCACCGAAGCGGCGCCGCCCTTCTCCATCAGCGCCGCCGCCGCGTGGCAGAGGGTGCCGGCGGTGTCGGCGATGTCGTCGAGCAGCAGGCAGTGCTTGCCCTCCACCTCGCCGATGATGTTCATCACCTCGCTGACATTGGGCCGCGGGCGGCGCTTGTCAACAATGGCGATCGGCACGTCGCCGAGCTTCTGGGAGAGCTTGCGGGCGCGCGGCACGCTGCCGGCATCCGGCGAGACCACGACAAAGTTCTCCACTCCCACCGCGTTCACCCTCTCGCGGAAGTAGTTGGCAAACTCCGGCGCCGCCTGCAGATGGTCGAGGGGGATGTTGAAGAAGCCCTGAATCTGGTCGGCGTGCAGGTCCATGGTCAGCACGCGGTGGGCGCCGGCGGTGGTGAGCAGGTCGGCCACCAGCTTGGCGGAGATGGGGTCGCGGGCGCGGGCCTTGCGGTCCTGGCGGGCGTAGCCGAAGTAGGGGATCACCGCCGTGATGCGGCCGGCGGAGGCGCGCTTGAAGGCGTCGATCATCACCAGCAGCTCCATCAGGTGATCGTTGACCGGCCCCGAGGTGGACTGGACGATAAAGGTGTCGCACCCGCGCACCGACTCGTTGGTGGTGACGCAGATCTCGCCGTCCGAGAAGCGGCTGACACTCACGTCGCCCAGCTCCTTGCCGAGCGCCGCCGCGATGGCCTCGGCCAGCGGGCGGTTGGCGTTGCCTGAGAAGATTTTGAAGGGATGGCGATTGTTGGACTTCACCATGACGTTTTTACTCCTCCCTGGTTGTCAAAACCCAGTTGTCTTTTATCACCTGCCGTGCCCTGGCGATGGCCAGCGACGACTTGGGTACGTTGTGGGTAATGGTGGAGCCGGCGGCGATGTAGGCCCCGTCCTCCACCGTGACGGGGGCGACCAGGTTGACGTTGCAGCCGATGAAAACGTCGTCCCCCACCGTGGTGCGGTATTTCTTCACTCCGTCGTAGTTGGTGGTGACCACACCGCAGCCGAAGTTGCAGCGGCAGCCGACATCGGCGTCGCCGACGTAGGTGAGGTGGGCAATCGAGGTCCCTGCACCGATCACCGAGTTCTTGACCTCCACGAAGTTACCGAGCTTGCAGCGTTCGCCGATGACGCTGTTGGGGCGGATATGGGTATAGGGGCCGATGCGGGCGAGGTCGCCGACGACGCTCTGCTCGATGGTGCTGGAGCGGATCTGCGCCCCGTCGCCGACGCGGCTGTCCTCCAAAATGGCGTCGGGGCCGATGACGCAGTTTTGGCCGAGGTGGGTGTCGCCCAGCAGGCGGGAGCCGGGGTGGATCACGGTGCCGGGGCCGATGGTGACATCGGGGCCGACCAGCACGCCGTCCTCCCCGGAGAACATGACGCCGTTTTCCATGTGGCGGTCCAAAATCTTCTCCTGGGCGATGCGCTGCAGGGCGAGCAGCTGGCGCTGGGTGTTGGCGCCGAGGATCTCGTCGGCGTCTTTGGCGACGCTCACACCGGCGCGGCGGCCGGCGCGCAGCAGCAGCTCGATGGCGTCGGTTAAGTAGTATTCGCCCTTGGCGTTGTCGTTTTGGATGCGGGGGAGGGCTTCGAGGAGGGCATCTGTCTCAAACCAGTAGGCGGAGGAGTTGATCTCGTCGATACGGCGCTCATCGGCGTCGGCATCCTTCTCCTCGACGATGCGCAGCAGCCCGCCGGTGACGTCGCGGACGATGCGGCCATAGCCGAAGGGGTCCTTGACGCGGGCGGAGATGACGGTGACGGCGTTGCCCTCCTGCAGGTGGCAGCGGAAGGCTTCGGAGATGGTCTCGGCCGAGAGGAGGGGGCAGTCGCCGGCCAGCACCAGGCAGTGGGCGCCGCGGTGGGCCTCGAGAAACGCGGTGGCCTGCATCACGGCGTGGCCGGTGCCGAGGCGCTCGCTCTGGACGGCGTAGCTCACCTTGTCGCCCACCTTTTTGCGCACCTCATCTCCCGAGCGGCCGACGATGAGGCAGCAGTCCTCCACGCCGGCGGCGCGGGCGGCGGTCAGCACCCAGCTGACCATCGGCTTGCCGAGCACCGGCAGCAGCACCTTGGCGGTGGGGACGTGCATCCGGGTCCCTTCCCCTGCCGCCAGCACAATCGTACAGTTGTTCATCGGTCAGTTCATTCCCTTTTATCTGTCGTTGGCCCGCGGGGGTTGCGGCGGGCGCGGAAAAATACCGCGTCGTGAGGGGCGCGGTATGAAAACGTGTGCGTATCCTGTTCTATTATCGCTCATCGCGCCGCTTTTTTCAATCCTTTTTGACAAGAAAAACGCATTTCCCGTGCGGAAAGCGCGTGGGGACGCCCCGGACGGGGTGAGACGCGGGGCGGCAGGCGCATCGAGACGGGCGGGCGCTGGACGGTTGGAGCGTCGGCAGGGCTTTTGCTATGGTTCTGCGAAGGGGCGCTGTTGCGCCGGGTTTGGGTGCGGTGCGACGGGCAGGGTCGTTCTATTCTGCAGACATGGGGCGATGCCACAGAGTGGCTATCGCCCCTCTTTCCATTATGGGGTGCGAGGGGGCCGGTCTGTCAAGGGACGGGTAGTATTTTTTCCCTCGCGGGGGATCGGGAAAAAATCTCCACCCTTGAACCCTTGACAGACCTGACTTTCTGCGTCTGTTTGGATGCTGCGCGGCGGGCGAAGCTGTACCCGCATAGGCGGGCTTTGCGCGTTGTGTTCAGGTGCTGCGGGGTGGATAATGCCGACGCAGACTCCCTCAGTCAGCTTCGCTGACAGCTCCCTCAGGGAGGGAGCCGGGGTGCGACGGGCGGACTTTGCGCGTTGGTTTCGACACGGTGCGGCGGGTGGGGCGAAGCTCCCGGCGTCACTCCTCCTCCGACGGCGCGAGCAGCAGCCAGAGGAGGGCGAGGAGGAGGTCGGCGTCGGCGCCCTCGCCGAGCAGGAGGAGCAGCAGACCGGCGAGGAGGAGGGTGCCGTGGTCGGCCCGCTCCGCCGGGGGCGGACAGGGCGGACGGGCGGGGGCTTCGCGGCGGCGCACCCGGCGGCGGGACGCCGCTT